>CAZHDP010000047.1:0-13522 GCA_964531605.1 uncultured Burkholderiaceae bacterium
GTGGCGTGTTTGCCGTGACCGTGTGGTTTGGTTCGCCAGGTTTTGTAGCGCCGCTTTGGATTTTGACGTTTGCCGTGTGTGGTGCTGCACTGATGGGGGCCTTGGGCTTGATCGCTGGCCTGTGGGCTGAAAAATTCGACCAGCTTGCCGCGTTTCAGAATTTCGTCATCATGCCCATGACCTTCTTGAGTGGCGTCTTTTATTCCATCCATTCCTTGCCTGCGTTTTGGCAGGGCGTGAGCCATTTGAATCCTTTCTTCTACATGATTGACGGATTCCGTTATGGCTTTTTCGGTGTCAGCGATGTCTCACCCTGGACCAGCCTTGGTGTGGTGGGTCTCGCGTTGGTCGTGGTCAGTAGCCTCACGGTCCATCTGCTCAAGACAGGGTACAAGATCCGACATTGACCCACGGCCACCCACAGCCTTTAACGGGCCTGACGGTCGCCGATGATCGGTATTCCTTGCTGCGTGCCACGCCTATTTCTCCTTCATTTCAGTTTTTCGCACAGCTCACCATGACAGCCCAAGAACTCCAAACATTGATCAGCCAGGGACTCCCCTGTGAGCACATTGAACTCACCGGGGACGGGCGACACTGGGCGGCCACCATCGTCAGCACTGAATTCGAGGGCAAGCGACTCATTCAGCGGCATCAACGGGTGTACGCGACCTTGGGTCAACGCATGCACACCGATGAGGTCCACGCCTTGTCGATGAAAACCTTCACGCCAGCCGAGTGGGCTGCGCAAGCCACGCACTGAGGCCCCTTGCCATGGACAAATTGCTGATTCGTGGTGGCCGTACCCTTCAGGGCGAGGTCATCATCTCTGGGGCCAAAAATGCCGCCTTGCCAGAGCTGTGCGCGGCCCTGCTGACGGCCGAGCCGGTGCTGTTGAACAACGTCCCGCGCTTGAAAGACGTGTCAACCATGTTGGCCTTGATCCGCAACATGGGCGTCACTGCCGAATGGCGCGGTGACCATGCTGTCAGCATCGATGCCGCTGCCTTGGTGACGCCAGAAGCACCTTATGATCTGGTCAAGACCATGCGTGCCTCGGTGCTCGCGTTGGGCCCCTTGCTGGCCCGATTTGGCCGTGCCACCGTGTCGCTGCCGGGGGGGTGTGCGATCGGTTCTCGCCCGGTGGACCAGCACATCAAAGGCCTGCAAGCCATGGGCGCAGACATCGTGGTCGAGCATGGCTACATGATCGCCAAACTCCCCGCTGGCCGCACCCGTTTGCTGGGCGCCCACATCACCACGGACATGGTGACCGTGACAGGCACCGAAAACCTGCTCATGGCTGCCACCTTGGCTGAAGGTGAAACGGTGCTCGAGAACGCGGCCCAAGAACCCGAGGTGGTCGACTTGGCCGAAATGCTCATCAAGATGGGTGCGAAGATCGAAGGCCATGGCACCCACCGCATCCGCATCCAGGGCGTTGACCGTTTGCATGGCTGCACCCACCAAGTGGTGGCCGACCGCATCGAGGCCGGTACGTTTTTGTGTGCCGTGGCCGCCACCGGTGGCGATGTGCTGCTGCGCCATGCCCGAGGCGACCACCTTGACGCCGTGGTTGACAAGCTGCGCGTGGCTGGCGTGACCGTGTTGGCCCAGGCTGAAGGGCTGCGGGTGCAATCCGCAGGCGGTGCGAGCCTCAAGGCTCAATCATTCCGAACCACCGAATACCCTGGCTTTCCTACCGACATGCAAGCGCAGTTCATGGCGCTCAATTGCGTGGCCCAGGGGCCGAGCAAAGTCACCGAAACGATTTTTGAAAACCGCTTCATGCACGTCAACGAACTGGTGCGTTTGGGTGCCCGTATCCAGATTGATGGCAAAGTGGCGGTCACTGAAGGCCCTACCCAGTTTTCAGGGGCCACGGTGATGGCCACCGATTTGCGGGCCTCTGCCAGCCTCGTGATTGCAGGCCTGATGTCTGACGGGCAAACCTGTGTCGAGCGCATCTACCACCTTGACCGAGGCTATGACCAGATGGAAGAAAAACTGCGCGCCATTGGCGCCGACATCGAAAGGGTGAAATGATCACGCTCGCACTCTCCAAAGGCCGGATTTTTGACGAGACCCTGCCCTTGCTCAAAGCCGCTGGCATCGAGGTGTTGGAAGACCCCGAGAAGTCCCGCAAGTTGATTTTGCCCACCAACCGCGCCGATGTGCGCGTGGTGTTGGTGCGTGCCAGCGATGTACCCACCTACGTCGAATATGGCGGTGCTGATTTGGGCGTCGTGGGCAAAGACACGTTGATCGAACATGGCGGGCAGGGCCTGTTCCAGCCCCTCGACTTGCGCATTGCCCGTTGTCGCATGAGCGTGGCCGTGCGTGACGATTTCGACTACGCCCGTGCCGTGCGCTCAGGCTCACGCCTGAAAGTGGCCACCAAATACACCACCATCGCCCGCAACTTTTTCGCTGAAAAAGGCGTACACGTTGATTTGATCAAGCTCTACGGCAGCATGGAACTGGCCCCGCTCACGGGCTTGGCCGAAGCAATTGTGGACTTGGTCTCGACGGGCAGCACGCTCAAGGCCAACCACCTGATCGAGGTGGAACGCATCATGGACATCAGCTCGCGTTTGGTGGTGAACCAAGCCGCGTTGAAGCTCAAATCTGCAGCGCTGCGCAACATCATTGACGCGTTCAGCGCAGCCGTGGTGCCAGGAAAATCTTGAGAATTGCTATGAATTTGGTAGCTAAACCTCTCCGCCTTTCAAGCCAGAGTGCCACTTTTGAGGCTGATTTTCAGGCCCGCCTGCACGTGTCGGTGGAGTCCAACGACGCCATCGTGTCGCAAGTGGCCGCCATCTTGGCCGACGTGCGTGTGCGTGGTGACGCGGCGGTGCTCGACTACACCGCGCGATGGGACCACCTGCAGGCCACCGACATGGCCGGGCTTGAACTGACCCAAGTCGAATTGAAAGCGGCCTTCGATGGCTTGCCCACCGCCCAACGCGAGGCATTGGAAGCGGCAGCCAGCCGCGTCAAGGCCTACCACCAAGCGCAGCTGCAAGCCAACGGCCAAAGCTGGAGCTACCGCGATGCCGACGGGACCCTGCTGGGGCAAAAAGTCACCCCCATCGACCGTGCTGGCATCTACGTGCCGGGTGGTAAGGCCGCCTACCCCAGCAGCGTGCTGATGAACGCCATCCCGGCCCATGTGGCGGGCGTGCAAGAGATCATCATGGTGGTGCCCACGCCGTCGGGCGAGCGCAACCCCCTGGTGTTGGCGGCGGCCTACGTCGGTGGCGTCAGCCGGGCCTTCACCATCGGTGGCGCACAGGCCGTGGCGGCCCTGGCGTTTGGCACCGCATCGATTCCGCGCGTCGACAAAATCACCGGTCCTGGCAACGCCTATGTGGCCGAAGCCAAACGTCAGGTCTTTGGCATCGTCGGCATCGACATGATTGCCGGGCCCAGCGAAATTCTGGTGCTGGCCGATGGCACCACACCGCCTGATTGGGTGGCGATGGACCTGTTCAGCCAAGCCGAGCACGATGAGCTGGCGCAGAGCATCCTGTTGTGTCCTGACTTGGCCTACATCGATGCCGTGCAGGCCTCGATTGACCGCTTGCTGCCGCAGATGCCGCGCGCGGCCATCATCGCCAAATCGCTGAACGACCGTGGTGCCCTGATCCACACCCGCAGCATGGAAGAGGCCTGTGCCCTGAGCAACAGCATCGCGCCCGAGCACCTCGAAGTGTCGAGCCAAGACCCCCACCGCTGGGAACCTTTGCTCAAGCACGCTGGCGCCATCTTTTTGGGCGCTTACACCAGCGAAAGTTTGGGCGATTACTGTGCCGGCCCCAACCACGTGTTACCCACCAGCAGCACGGCGCGTTTCAGCTCGCCGCTGGGCGTGTACGACTTTCAAAAGCGCAGCAGCCTCATCGAAGTGAGCGAAGCCGGGGCGCAAGTCCTGGGCAAAATCGCCTCGACCCTGGCCCATGGCGAAGGCCTGCAAGCCCATGCCCGAGCGGCAGAGATGCGCTTGCGCTGAAACTTTCGCAACATCAACGTTTGAACCTCAACGACGAGACCCGACCGGTGACCCACCTGACTGACCCGCTCAACCCGCTTCAACGTTTGCGCCAGGACGTGCAATCCATGCATGCTTACGCCGTGCAGGATGCCTCAGGCATGGTCAAGCTCGATGCCATGGAGAATCCACATCGCCTGTCACCCGGCTTGCAGGCCGAGTTGGGTGCGCGCCTGGGTGCCGTGGCCATCAACCGCTACCCCGGTGCCCGCGTCGACGAGCTGAAGCAAGCGTTGGCTGACCATGTGGGTGTGCCAGCAGGCTTTGGTTTGATCCTGGGCAATGGCTCTGACGAGTTGATTTCGCTGCTGGCCCTGGCCTGCGACGTGCCCGGTGCGGCCATCTTGGCGCCGGTGCCCGGCTTTGTGATGTACGCGATGAGTGCGCAGTTGCAGGGCTTGAAATTCATAGGCGTGGATTTGACGCCTGACTTTGAGCTTGACGAGGCCGCCATGCTGGCCGCCATCCGCACCCATCGCCCAGCCATCGTCTACCTGGCCTACCCCAACAACCCCACGGCCAACCTGTGGGACGATGCCGTCATCGAGAAGGTCATTGCCTTGCAGGGCCAGCAAGGGGGTTTGGTGGTGATGGACGAGGCTTACCAGCCCTTCGCCAGCCGCAGCTACTTGGGCCGTCTCAGCGCCCACCGCCATGTGCTGCTGATGCGCACCTTGAGCAAGTTTGGTCTGGCAGGCATCCGCTTGGGCTATTTGGTGGGGCCGCAGGCGCTGATCACTGAGATCGACAAAGTGCGCCCGCCCTACAACATCAGTGTGCTGAACGCCGAGTGCGCGTTGTTTGCGCTGGAGCATGCTGACGTGTTTGCCACGCAGGCGCAAGACATTCAGCGCCAGCGCGCCCAGATCGTGTCCACCATCCAGGCCTGGGGTGCTGAGCGACCCGGCGTCAAGGTGTGGCACAGCGATGCCAACATGGTGCTGTTGCGGGTGCCCGAGGCGCAGAAGACGTTTGAGGGCATGAAGGCCCGAGGCATTTTGGTCAAGAACGTTTCTAAAATGCACCCACTGCTGGCCAATTGCCTGCGCCTGACGGTAGGTACAGCCGACGAAAATGCGCAAATGCTCCGCGCACTGCAAGATTCCCTTTGATAAAGGCACCGCATGACCACCCCACGCACTGCTGAAGTGTCACGCCGCACGGCGGAAACCAACATCACCGTCAAGCTCAATCTGGACGGTACGGGTACCTCTCAATTGGCCACGGGCATTGGTTTTTTTGACCACATGCTGGACCAAATCGCCCGCCATGGCCTGATTGATTTGGACATCAAGGCTGAGGGTGATCTGCACATTGATGGCCACCACACCGTGGAAGACGTGGGCATCACCTTGGGGCAGGCCGTTGCCAAAGCCGTGGGTGACAAAACGGGATTGCGTCGCTACGGCCACGCTTACGTGCCGCTGGACGAGGCGCTGAGCCGCGTGGTGGTGGATTTCTCGGGTCGTCCAGGTTTGGTGCTGAACATACCGTTCACCAGCGGCATGATCGGTGCCTTTGACACCCAGTTGACGCACGAGTTTTTCCAAGGGTTTGTGAACCACGCCAACGTGACGCTGCACATCGACAACCTCCGTGGTGACAACGCCCACCATCAGGCCGAAACGGTGTTCAAAGCCTTTGCACGTGCCCTGCGCATGGCCTTGGAGTTGGACCCCCGTGCCTTGGGCACCATCCCGTCCACCAAAGGTTCTTTGTAGAATCAAAATGCCATTTCCGGCAATTCAGACAATCTAAGTTTGCTATGAAAACTGTAGCGGTAGTCGATTACGGCATGGGTAACCTGCGTTCGGTGTCACAGGCGGTGTTGCATGTGGCGGCCCAAACCGGGCACCAAGTGATCGTCACTGCACACCCAGAGCAGGTGTTCAACGCCGAGAGGGTGGTGTTGCCGGGCCAAGGTGCCATGCGCGACTGCATGCAAGAGCTGGCAGATTCGGGCCTCAAAGAAGCGGTGCTGGACGCCGCGCGCAACAAGCCCCTGTTCGGTGTGTGCGTGGGCATGCAGATGCTGCTTGACCACAGCGAAGAGCAAGACACCCCTGGCTTGGGTTTGATACCTGGCCGGGTCTGCCGTTTTCAGCTCGAAGGCCAAACCCAGGCCGATGGCAGCCGCTACAAAGTACCGCAGATGGGGTGGAACCAAGTCTTCCAGTCCGATGACGTGTCACACGGGGTCAAGCGCCACCCGGTGTGGGCAGGCGTGCCAGACGGCAGTTACTTTTATTTTGTGCACAGCTTTTTTGCCCAGCCTGCGGACAAGCGCCACAGCGTGGGCGAGGCCGATTACGGTGGGCGCTTTACCGCCGCCATTGCCCGAGATAACATGTTCGCAACGCAATTCCATCCTGAGAAAAGTGCCGACCAAGGTTTGGCCTTGTTCCGCAACTTTCTCCATTGGAATCCGTGATCGGCTTGACCGCTCGACCCGTTCAGTCCGCTCCAAACGTACCTTTCCCCTTCATTTCTTCCACTCTTTGCTGTTCACGGCACCATGCTACTCATTCCTGCGATCGATTTAAAAGACGGCCACTGTGTTCGACTCAAACAGGGCGACATGGATCAATCGACCACGTTCGGCGAAGACCCGGCAGCGATGGCCCTCAAATGGGTGGAGCAGGGCGCACGGCGCCTCCACTTGGTGGATTTGAATGGCGCTTTTGCTGGCAAGCCACAAAACCATGGCGCGATCAAATCGATCTTGAAAGCCGTGGGCAATGACATTCCCGTGCAGCTGGGTGGTGGTATCCGCGACCTCGACACCATCGAAAAATACATCGATGGTGGTTTGCGTTACGTCATCATCGGCACGGCGGCGGTCAAAAACCCAGGCTTCTTGAAAGACGCTTGCAGTGCTTTCGGTGGTCACATCATCGTGGGCCTGGACGCCAAGGACGGCAAGGTGGCCACCGACGGTTGGAGCAAACTGACCGGCCATGAAGTCGTGGACCTGGCCAAAAAGTTCGAAGATTGGGGCGTCGAATCCATCATCTACACCGACATCGGTCGCGATGGCATGTTGTCGGGCATCAACATTGACGCCACGGTCAAGTTGGCCCAAGCCCTGACGATCCCGGTGATTGCTTCTGGCGGCCTGTCCAACATGGCTGACATTGAGCAACTGTGCGCTGTAGAGAGTGAAGGCGTGGAGGGCGTCATTTGTGGCCGTGCCATCTACTCTGGCGACCTGGATTTTGCCGCTGCACAAGCGCGCGCTGACGAACTTGCCGACTGATCTCGGAACCTGTTTCAAGGCTGACCTCAGGTCACCTTACCCGTGCTCGCCATGACGCTGCCGCAGGTTCAACTGCGCCTGCCCGCGGGAGATGCGGTGACCGTGGCCTTGCACGGCGCACACGTGCTGTCCTGGCAGACGGCTGATGGGCGCGAGCGGCTTTACCTCAGCCCTGACGCGGTACTGGATGGCAAAAGCCCCATCCGTGGCGGCATACCCGTGTGTTTCCCCCAATTCAACCAGCGCGTACTGGCCGGTCGTGTGCTGCCCAAGCATGGTTTCGCACGCACGGCGACATGGTCGGTGCAGGGCCAATCTGAAACACCTCACAAGGCACAGCTGGTGTTGCGGTTGACCACTGATGGCGTGCATCACCCTCAGTGGTCTCACCGCTTCGAAGCCCACTTGACGGTGTCACTGACGCCTGGGGCTTTGTCGGTTGCATTTGCGGTGACCAACACGGATGATGAGGCGTGGCCTTTTGCCGTGGCGCTGCACAGTTACTTGCGTGTTGACGACATCGCTGAGGTGTCCTTGGCGGGGCTCTCGCAGCAACCCTACTGGGATGCTGTGTTGGATGCGGGTGACCCGTCTCGCCTGTCTCAGCAGGGGCCGACCCCTTTGCGTTTCGACGGTGAGACCGACCGTGTTTATGCGGCTGCGGATGGCCCTCTGACCCTGTCCACCCCCGTTGGCTTGCGCATGGAGCAGAGTGCAGGGTTCACTGAAACGGTGGTGTGGAATCCAGGGGCTGTGTTGGCCACCCAGTTGGCGGATTTGCCTGACGATGGCTTCCGGCACATGGTGTGTGTCGAGGCTGCGAAAATCAATGTGCCTGTGCTGTTGCTGCCCGGTCAGACTTGGACAGCATCGCAGTCGCTCACCGCCTTGTGAGCTCCGTGATCCCTGTGATCTCTTTACCGAGTGTTCATCCCATGCTAGCCAAACGAATCATTCCTTGCCTTGACGTCACCGGTAGCCGTGTCGTCAAGGGCGTCAATTTTGTCGAACTGCGGGATGCCGGGGACCCGGTTGAAATCGCAGCGCGGTACAACGAGCAAGGTGCTGACGAGTTGACCTTTCTCGACATCACCGCCACCAGTGACGGGCGCGACCTGATCTTGCACATCATCGAGGCCGTGGCCTCGCAGGTGTTCATCCCGCTGACCGTGGGTGGCGGGGTTCGCACGGTGGAGGATGTGCGTCGTTTGCTTAACGCTGGAGCAGACAAAACGAGTTTCAATTCTGCTGCCATTGCCAATCCTCAAGTGATTGAAGAGGCTTCGGCCAAATACGGCGCCCAATGCATTGTGGTTGCGATTGATGCCAAACGTCGCAGTGACGAAGACGCGTTGACCCGCGGACCAGGTTGGGACGTGTACAGCCACGGTGGCCGCAAAAACACGGGTTTGGATGCCGTGCAGTGGGCGGCCGACATGGCGAGACGTGGTGCTGGCGAAATTTTGCTCACCAGCATGGACCGCGATGGCACCAAAGCTGGATTTGACTTGGCATTGACCCGCGCTGTCAGTGACGCTGTGAGCGTGCCGGTCATCGCGTCGGGTGGCGTGGGCAACCTCGATCACTTGGCCGACGGGGTGCAGGCTGGTGGGGCTGATGCCGTGCTGGCTGCCAGTATTTTTCACTACGGCGAGTACACCGTGGCGCAGGCCAAGGCCCGCATGGCCGAGCGGGGTATCCCTGTTCGTTTGTGACGCAGACGATTTGGCAAATCACCGACAATCAGCGCATGAATTGGTTAAATGAAGTCAAATGGGACGCACAAGGCTTGGTGCCTGTGATTGCCCAGGAGCAAGCGACAGGCGACGTGTTGATGTTCGCCTGGATGAACCGCGAAGCGTTGCAAAAAACGGCTGAGTTGGGCCGTGCCGTGTATTACAGCCGCTCGCGTGGCAAGCTGTGGTTCAAAGGTGAAGAGTCAGGGCACGTGCAAACAGTGCATGACATGCGCATGGACTGTGACAACGATGTGATTTTGCTCAAGGTTACCCAGCAAGGTCACGAACCCGGCATCGCCTGTCACACCGGTCGGCACAGTTGTTTTTACCAACAGTTTCAAGCAGGCGATCAGGCTGATATGCGCACGGGTGCCTGGGCGTCCGTGGAGCCGGTCTTGAAAGACCCCGAAACCATCTACAAGTAAGCCCCATGTCTTCGAATGATTCTCTGGCCCGTTTGGCCGCTGTGATTGAAAGCCGCAAGGCCGTGAACGGGGGTGACCCCGAGAAAAGCTATGTGGCTCGCCTGTTGCATAAAGGCCCAGACGCCTTTTTGAAAAAAATCGGTGAAGAGGCGACCGAAGTGGTGATGGCCGCCAAAGACACTGACCATGGCGCAGACCCTCAAAAGATCGTTTATGAGGTGGCCGACCTGTGGTTTCACACCATGATTGCCTTGTCGCACTACGGGCTGACCCCACAGCAAGTCGTGGACGAGCTGGAACGCCGTGAAGGCACCAGCGGCATTGAAGAAAAAGCCTTGCGTAAAGCGCAAGCCAGGCAAGTTGATGAATCCAACACCACACCGTGAGGTCAGCCATGAGCAACCTTGAAACCACTGTGTTGACGCGTGATCAAGCCCAAAATTTACGGACCATGGGCTGGATCAGTTACGTCTTGCACCTGATCGTGGCTGTGGCCGCTGTGTTGCCTGGCGCGCAAATGGGTGCAGGCCTGTTGGTCGTGGCTTTGGTGCTGGACTTGGTCAAAAAAGGCGATGCGGCTGGCACGTGGCAGGCCAGTCATTTTTCGTGGCGCATCCGTACCGTGCTGTGGGTCGGGGCGCTTTATGTGGTGACAGCGCCGCTGTGGTTGCTGTTTCTGGTGCCTGGCATGGTGGCGTGGGCTGTGATTTCGATGTGGTTTTTGTACCGCATCGTCAAAGGCATGGTGGCCATGAACGCCGGTGAACCCGTTGGGGTGGTGGAATGACGGACGACAACTGTATTTTTTGCAAAATTGTGGCGGGCAAGATCCCGTCTAAAAAAGTCTATGAAGACGAGGACATTTACGCTTTTCACGACATCAATCCTTGGGCACCGGTGCATTTTTTGATGATTCCCAAAAAGCACATCGTGTCCATGGCGCACTTGTCGGACGCCGAGGCCGCGTTGATGGGCAAACTCATGACACTGGCGCCCAAATTGGCTTTGCAAGAGGGTTGCAGGCCTTATCCTGACGGTGGTTACCGCATCGTGACCAACACCGGCAAAGAAGGTGGCCAGGAAGTTCACCATCTGCATTTTCACGTCATGGGCGGTCCACGCCCTTGGCTTCGCGGCTGATCGGCCGCAGACCGTAGAATCTCGACATTCTCAGGAGTATTGAAATGGGTTCCTTTTCTATTTGGCACTGGTTGATCGTGCTGTTGATCGTGGTGATGGTGTTCGGCACCAAGAAGCTCAAAAACATGGGTTCAGACCTCGGTGGTGCCGTCAAGGGTTTCAAGGATGGCATGAAAGACGGCACTTCCTCTGAAGACAAGCCTGCCGCAGCCCCCAGCCAGGTGGCCAACGCCGCTGTTGCTGAGAAGGCTACCATCGACGTCGAAGCCAAGACCAAGTCTTGATGACCATGACCCGGCTCTGTGTCGCTGACTTCGCCTGGGCTTGCCTGTGATTGACCTGGGCATCTCCAAAATGGCCATGATCGGGGCTGTGGCCTTGATCGTGATCGGGCCTGAAAAGCTGCCTAAAGTAGCTCGCACGGTGGGCACCTTGCTGGGCAAGGCGCAGCGGTATGTGGCCGATGTGAAAGCCGAAGTCAACCGGTCGATGGAGTTGGACGAGCTCAAAAAGATGAAAGAGTCCATGGAAGGGGCCGCACGCGATGTCGAGCAGTCCATCCAGACCACCACCACTGACTTTGAAAAACAGTGGTCAGATGCCACCAATGCGGCATTGCCTTTGAGCGAGCCGCCCGGCAGTGACCCCTATGTGGTCTATCCCGAATACAAACACCCTAAAAAGCACTGGCGTGTCAAGACCGGCGCCATGCCCCAGTGGTACAAAGCCCGTGCGGGTGTGCGCACCAAAGCCTTGTCTGGTGCGGCCCGAGTGGCCAAACACCGTCCCCGCAAATTGGGCTAGACCAGCGTCTGCCCTTCAAGTCTGCGGCATGCCCTTGCCGCCTATCCGACCATGAGTGATTCCCCCAAACCAGAAGACGAACTGGCCGGCACCGAGCAACCCTTTGTGCAGCACCTGGTGGAGTTGCGCGACCGCATGATCAAGGCGGCGTTGGCCGTGGGCATTGCCGCGGCGCTCCTGGCCTTGTTCCCTGGTCCCTCTGCCCTGTATGACATCTTGGCCGCACCTTTGGTCGCCCAGTTGCCCAAGGGTGCAACGCTGATCGCCACCAACGTGATTTCGCCTTTTGTGGTACCGCTGAA
Source organism: uncultured Burkholderiaceae bacterium (assembly GCA_964531605.1). GTDB lineage: Bacteria > Pseudomonadota > Gammaproteobacteria > Burkholderiales > Burkholderiaceae_C > Defluviibacillus. Next base: position 11,721 of record CAZHDP010000047.1, read on the forward strand.
AATTTTGTTGATGGCGGCCTTCATGTTGGCTTTGCCGGTGGTGCTGTACCAGGTTTGGGCTTTTGTAGCGCCTGGGTTGTATTCGCACGAAAAAAAGCTGGTGTTGCCCTTGGTGGTGTCCAGCACCGTGCTGTTTTTTGCGGGGGTGGCATTTTCTTACTATTTCGTGTTTGGCCAAGTGTTCAGCTTCATCCAAAGCTTTGCCCCCAAGTCGATCACGGCTGCGCCTGACATTGAGGAGTACCTCAGCTTTGTGATGGGCATGTTCTTGGCTTTTGGCTTGGCTTTTGAGGTGCCCGTTGCCGTGATTCTGATTGTGCGCATGGGGTTGGTGAGCGTGGCGCAATTGCGTGAGTACAGAGGTTACTTTTGGGTTGGCGCGGCGGTGGTCACCGCCATGGTGACACCCCCTGACGCTGGCTCCATGATCATCCTGTTGCTGGTGGTCGGCAGCCTCTATGAGGTCGGCATTCTGGCTGCGCAAATGTTCCTCAAGCACACCAAAGCCCCCGAAGAAGCGACGGACAAACCCGCCGCCTGAGTCAGGCTCATCGCCGTGCTTGGTTCGCTTTGGGTCGCACGCCGGGTGTGACGGTCAAGGTGACGTTCTTTTCTTTGCGGATGACGGTGAAACTGCTGGCCTTGCCCGGCGTCAGCGAAGCCACGCGTGACAGCAGTTCCGATACGTTTTTGACTTTGTTGTCGCCAACGGCCACGACCACGTCGCCGGGCTGAATGCCTGCTTGTGCGGCGGGCCCGTTTTGCAGCACGCCGGTGATGATGACACCTTCAAACGTGGCACCGGGCTCACGCGGCGGTTTGATGCCAAACACCTCCACCAACTCGGGGGACATTTCTTGCGGTTCCACACCGATCCAGCCTCGCGTCACACGCCCGTCTTTGACAATCCCCTCCATCACCTGTTTCGCGGTGGCCACGGGAATGGCAAAGCCGATACCCATGCTGCCGCCAGACCGCGAGTAAATGGCGGTGTTGATGCCCAGCAAGTTACCGTTCACGTCGACCAGCGCGCCGCCCGAATTGCCTGGGTTGATGGCGGCGTCGGTCTGGATGAAGTTTTCAAAGGTGTTGATGCCCAGTTGGTTGCGCCCCAGGGCGCTGACAATGCCACTGGTCACCGTTTGCCCCACGCCGAAGGGGTTGCCGATGGCGAGCACCTGGTCGCCGACCTGCAATGCGTCTGAGCTTCCCAACACAATGGTGGGCAGTTTGTCGAGTTCGATTTTCAGGACAGCCAAGTCACTGTCTGGGTCTGTGCCAATCACTTTTGCGTTGACACGACGGCTGTCATTGAGGATGACCTCGATCTCGTCAGCCCCTTCCACCACATGGTTGTTGGTGAGGATGTACCCGTCGGGACTGACAATCACCCCACTGCCCAAGCCACCTTGGGCTTCTTGGTTTTGATCACCAAAAAAGAATTTGAACCAAGGGTCATTGCTTTGCGGGTGTTTGACAGCCGCTTTGCTGGTGTTGATGCTGACCACTGCCGCGGACGCTTTTTTGGCTGCGCCTGCCAAGCTGCCGGGTGCAAGGGGCACTGCCTGCGCCGCAGGTGTTTCCACCGCCGTGAAGGTCAACAAGCGTGGCTTGTTAAGCCACTCAGGTTTGAGCGTGGCCACGACAAAATAAGCTGCAAGCAGCACGGTGACGGTTTGAGAAAAAAGAGACCAGAGTCGTTTCATGGTGCGTGGTGGTGTTTCAGGCTGGCCATTGTGGCGCAGTCGTTCAGAAATTGTAGGATGAGCCAGCGTGCCAAGTGCGCACACTTCAGAACCATG
>CAZHDP010000048.1:0-13258 GCA_964531605.1 uncultured Burkholderiaceae bacterium
GTACAAATTCAGAAAAGCACAGGGAAGCGTCAGGAACGGTGACTTACACGGCATCACCAACTTGGCAATCTCCCACATGCTCAGTGAGAAAGATCGATGGACCTTGCCGAGTGAGTTGGGCAATGAGCGGCAAGCCATGTTCGAAGCGATGCTCCCAGTCGACTTTGAAGCCAAGGCGCTCGACAACTATGCCCCAATTGTTATGCGCAGTGTCGCGAAGCGCCCATTGCCAAGCTCCAGTGTTGCCAAGGTTGTGCCACCACGAAACAAGCGTGCGTGCTCGATTTTTGGCATTTCGTACAGCTTGTAGCCCAAGCCTATCCCTTGCCGATTCAGTGCGTAGAAGTTGACAGTTTCCCATGAGTCGGTGGTCCATTCTTGGATGCGAAGTTGTTTGTGGAAGTCGCTGATGTCCGGTGTGGGAACCCAGACTTTTGCGGTGAAGACCCCAGAACCGGACTCGACAAGTGGCGCGTATCCGTTTGCTCTGACAACTTCGTCGCTTAATGGCTCACAGAGCGGGTACATCTTCAAGCTGTCCGGGATGTCGAGTTCGATGCTGTATTCATATGTCCGGTCTTTCGTCCACAAACCGCCCGTGATTACTGCTGCTACAGACACATACTTGATGTGGGCCGGAAGCTCGCTCAGATATGACCGATAAGTCTCTACGAACCTGGCAGGTAAATAACCAACTAGCTGATCGCGAACCACCACCCGGACGGCATTTGGGTCGTGTGGTTTTTGGTTGTCGAACTCAAGGTACGCCAAGCAAATGGCTAACGCTGGTGTGCCTTGCTTATTCAGCGCGATCGATTCGATCGCTTCTCTGTAGTGGGCTGTACCAGCAACCGCGACCTGAAATTTGCCTGTGGATTCCCAATGAGCGTACGTCGGAGCGTTCATGTCGGGTTACGTTTGTAGTGGCCTAACGTCAGAGTTGAGGCGAGGGGTTGGGTGTCATTGGTAAGTTGCTTCCGATCGGAGCCTGTCAGAAATTTTGTGTGTGAGGCATACCATGTCACCAAGGAGCATGCATACAGAGCACCTATTTCAACTCCGAAGCGGCTGTTCACAGTGCCAACAAATTGGTGTTTCGCCAAAATACAGCAAGTGCATAGCCCGCTCGCCGGATTACCATCCGCACTCGTAAACCACGGCCGCATATTTGGTCGAGCCGCCTTGGCGATCAGCCCAAAGCTCGGAGAGCAGATCGCCGTTTTCTATCGCAACACACGCGTCACGACATGGCCGAGCCAACAGCTTGGCGAACAGGGATGCCATCGGGTACGAAGCCTTCAAGGCACTGAACGTTGATGCCAAGGTTGTCTGGGGTGACACGCTTTCTGTGGAAGGGATAGATCCCGCAGACCTTGCAGAAGAAGTGCCGAGCAGTCTTGGTGTGAAATTGGTACTCGGTGAGCGAGTCAGTACCTGACAACAGCTTGAACTTGCTCTCGTGCACTTTGACCATGAGCGCGTTCTTCTTTTTGCAGATGGAGCAGTCACACATCGTGAGTTCCGGAAAGTCCGTCTCAACCTCGTATTGGACTGCGCCGCAGTGACATGAACCTCGGTAGGTTTGGAGTGGACGGGATGGCATGGGTCAGGTCTTTCCATCTGCGTGTTGTATCAACACGGTTGAGCCATTGTCGTTCAGCGCAATGACTCAGCAGGCAGTACGCAAGCTACGAGGCCCGCCTGATCCCCACAGGCCCTGGCAAACCACCCACCCAAGCGCTAACAAATCAATACAACCCGCGCACCCGCGCATGCAAGCGGGCAAGGCCGAGCAGGGCGTCGGTGTTCGGGGTGGCCACGCCGGTGATCTGCCCCAGCTCGCGCACCACACCGACCAAGGCATCGAGTTCGACGGAGCGGTTGGCCTCCACGTCTTGCAGCATGGAGGTTTTGAACGCACCGAGCTTCATCGTCACCTGGTGACGGTCGTCGGGTTGTTGGTCGATGGGGATGCCGATGCGCGCACCAATGTCTTTGGCTTCCAGCATCACGCTGGAGATGAAGTTGCGCACCAATTCGTCGCCCAAAATCAGGTCGGTGGTGGCGCCGGTGATCGCGCTCACGGGGTTGACGGTCATGTTGCCCCAGAGCTTGTACCAAGTGTCGCGCTGGATTTGCTCGGACGCGCTGGCTTCCAGACCTGCTGCGGACAAGGTCTCCACCAGTGCGCTCAGCCGCTCGCTGCTGCCGCCTTGGGGTTCACCCAAGATGAGTTTGTTGCCGAAGTGCTGGTGCACGAAGCCTGGGGATTTCAGCGAGCAGCTGGCGTGCACCACGCCACCGATCACATGGTGTTGCGGGATGGCTTGGGCGATCTCGCCCGTTGCGTCCACCGCACGCAACGGCGTGTTGGCGTAAGCGCCACCAAAGCCCTGCAAAAACCACCAGGGCACGCCGTTCATGGCCGTGAGCACCATGGTGTGGGGGCCTAAGAGGGGTTGGATCTGACGCGCCACGTCCAGCAAGGCGGGGGCTTTGACGGCGATGATGACCAGGTCTTGCACGCCCAGTTGGGCGGGGTCCGAGTCAGCCACCACGGGTGTGGTGACCACACCGGGGTGGCCATCGGTGCCGGGTGCGGTCTGCAGACGCAAGCCGTGCTCACGCAAAGCCGCCAGCGTGGCGCCGCGAGCGACCACACTCAGCTGGTGTCCCAAATTCCGGCTGGGGTCGCCCAAGCGTGCCCCGATCCAACCGCCGATGGCGCCAGCGCCGTAGATGCAAATTTTCATGAAAAATACCGACTACCGGCAGGTTGGATAAGGGTTTGTTGCTCTAATTTTTATAGCTGTCGTCAATGCGGTCAACTTGCCGCACCAACGCGTCGAACACGTCTTGCCCGGCGCCAAAGCTGGCGTCGAATTGCAAGGCGTCGGCCGTGGTCTTGGCCGCCATTGCCACAGGCACCGGGATGGCCGGCCCCAAGGCCGCTTGCGTGACCTGTATGTCGCAGGCGCGCTGCAAGGTCCAGAGCTGCACAAAAGCCAGTGGCAAGGTGCTGGCTTGCGACAGCAAACCATGGTTGCGCAGGATCAACAAAGGCTTGTTGCCCATGCTGGCCAACAGGCGTGGCGCCTCTTCCGAATGCACCGTGATGCCTTCGAACGTGTGGTATGCCACCATGTCGTGCAGTTGCGCAGAGTAAAAATTATTCTGCGCCAAGCCGCTGGCAGTACACGCCACCGCCACCCCGTTGGTGGTGTGCGTGTGCATCACGCAATGGGCGTGAGGCACGTTCGCATGGATCGCACCGTGGATGGTGAACCCGGCGGGGTTGATGTGCCAGGGGTTGTGCTTGTCCAGCTTGTTGCCGTGGATGTCGATCTTGAGCAGGTTGCTGGCGGTCACTTCAGAGTAGTGCAGGCCAAACGGGTTGATCAAGAACTGCTTCTCAGGTCCACTCACCGAGTCGGGCAGCCGCACGGTGATGTGGTTGTAGATCATCTCGGTCCAGCCCAGCATGGCGAACACGCGGTAGCAGGCGGCGAGCTCAACGCGCGCCTTCCACTCATCAGGGTGAAAGGCGGCGGCGCCAGTGGTCACGCCGTTCATCAGGCGTCTGCGCTGAAGCCAACTTGCTTCACGATGGGCGCCCACTTGGCGGTGTCTTTCTTGATCAGGTCAGCCAATTCGGCGGGGGTGGAAGACATGGCTTCCAAGCCGAAGCCGTTCATGCCGTCGATCACGTCTTTTTGCGCCAAAGCAGCCTTCAGTGCGGCGTTCATGCGGTTGACCACGTCAGCAGGAGCTTTGGCGGGCAAGAAGAACGCGAACCACTCGCTGTGGGTAAGTTCTTTGAAGCCTTGCTCGGCGAACGTGGGCACATCGGGGGCGAAGCGGTTGCGCTGCGCACCAGACGTGGCCAAGATGCGGATTTTGCCGCTGGCCAAGTGCTGGGTGATGTCACCGATGGGGCCAGACACCGCAGAGATGTTGCCGCCCAACAGGTCGAGCATGGCCGGTTGCGTGCCACGGTAAGCGGTGTGGGTCAGTTCTACGCCGCCGGATTTGCCCAGCAAAGCGCCCACAAAGTGAGGGGTTGAGCCAGCGGCAGGCGAGCCGAAGTTGCCGCCCTTGGGGTTGGCTTTGACCCAGGTGATGAAATCCGACACGTTTTTCACGCTGGCAGGCACGGCGGGGCCGACGGCAAAGCCGAAATCGAACACGCAAGCCAGTGACGCGGGGGTCAGGTCAGCAATCGGGTCGTAAGGCAGCTTTTTGTAGATGTGGGGGTAGATCGTCAAGATGGACGTGGGCGTCTGCAGCAGTGTGGCGCCATCGGGAGCCACGCCTTTGACGAAGGTAACGGCGATCTGGCCACCTGCACCGGTTTTGTTTTCTACCACGGCCGTTTTGGCGTAGTCAGGTGCCATGCGGGTGGCCACGCGGCGGCACAGGGTGTCGGAGGTGCCGCCTGCGGCAAAACCGGTCACGATTTTGAGCACGTCAGGTTGGGCTTGCGCAAAGGCGTATTCGCCCAGGCTGGCCAAGAACGCCGAGGCACCGGCGGATTGAATGAGGTTGCGGCGGGAAAGGGTCATCATGGTCTCCAGTTGATCTCAAAAATATATATAAAACATAACCAGTTTGCAATGCTCGTAAACACCAGTTGGCGTGTCAACCTTGGCTATCTTAGGGCGCAGGGGTGTCATCGCGCAACCAAACCACGCCGCCAGAGTGGGTGACGGCACCTTGGTGGCTCGGGCGCACGGTGGCTGCGTACTTTTCCAGCAACCCTCCTTTGGGCGTGGGACGTGCGGTACGCTGGCTCAGCCGCTGGGCGAGGTCTTGCGCACTCAGGTCAACCGCAATGCTGCGGGCCTCGGGGCGGGCGTCGATGCGGATGATGTCGCCATCGCGCAACGCGGCGATCGGGCCGCCATCGGCGGCTTCCGGCCCGGCATAACCGATGCACAGCCCACGCGTGGCACCTGAGAACCGGCCATCGGTCAGCAGCGCCACTTTGTCGCCCATGCCCTGGCCGTACAGCAGGGCCGTCAAACCCAGCATTTCGCGCATGCCGGGGCTGCCACGGGGGCCTTCGTTGCGGATCACGATCACGTCACCGGCCTGGTACAGGCGCTGTTGCACCGCGATTTGTGCGTCTTCTTCGCATTCAAACACCCGTGCTGGGCCGGTGTGCACCAGCGTGTTGAGCCCCGCCGTCTTGAGCAGCGCACCGTCAGGGCACAGGTTGCCTTTGAGCACGGCCAAGCCGCCGTCGAGCGACAGAGCGTGGGCCAGGTCGCGCACCACCTTCCCATCGGGTGCGTTGGCGTGGGCCAATTCCTCGGCCAACGTGCGCCCGGTGAAGGTCAAGGCTTCGCCGTGCACAAAGCCGTGGCGCAGCAGTTCGCGCAGCACCACGCCAGCGCCGCCGATGTAGTACATGTCCCGTGCCAGGTACTTGCCGCCGGGGCGCAAATCGCCAATCAACGGCGTGCGGGCAAACACCTCGGCCACATCGTCGAGGTGGAAGGCAATGCCCGCTTCGTGGGCGATGGCGGGGATGTGCAGGGCCGCGTTGGTCGAGCCGCCAGTGGCCGACACGATGGCGCAGGCGTTTTCCAGCGACTGCCGCGTCACGATGTCGCGCGGCAGTGGCGCTTGCCCTGTGCGGCTGGCCATCACTGCCGCCATCAAGGTCTTGGCGGTGCGGCGCATCAGCGGAGCCCGTTCACTGAATACAGCAGGCACCATGCTGGACCCGATGGGGGCCAGACCGATGGCTTCAGACACCATGCCCATGGTGTTGGCCGTGAACTGACCGGCACACGCGCCTGGGGTGGGCAGGCAGGCCCGGCTCATCGCGTCGAGTTCGTCCATGGTGGCGTCACCGGCCAGCACCTTGCCGATGGTCTCGTAGGTGTCCACCACGTTCAGGTCGCGCCCATCAGGGCCAGGCATCTGTCCGGGCAAGGCAGACCCACCGTGTACAAAAACGCTGGGCACATTGCAGCGCACCATGCCCATCATCAAGCCGGGCAAATTTTTGTCGCATGCGCCGATGCCAAAGATGCCGTCCCACTGGTGGCCGCGTACCGAGGCTTCCACGCTGTCGGCGATCAGCTCGCGTGAGATCAACGAAAACCGCATGCCCGAGTGGGCCATCGTCAAACCATCGCTCACCGACACCACGGGGCACTCGTGGGGCATGCCACCTCCCGCGTAAATGCCGGTTTTGGCGTGCTGCGCCTGCTCGCGCAGGTTCATGTTGCACGGGCTCATCTCGCCACCCGTGTGGAACACACCCACATGGGGGCGTTTCATTTCGTCGTCGTCCTCGCCCAGCCCGTACAAAAAGCTGCGTGTGGTCGCGCGGATCGTGCCTTCGTAAATCGTGGCAGAACGGAACTTGTCGGTTTTGTCGGTGGGCTCGGTCATGGGGGCTTTCAGTGGGGATCAACCTGCATTGAGGTGCAGGCCGTTGTCCATGGGGATGATGGTGCCGGTGATGCCCGGTGCGCCAGTGCACAAAAACCAGGCCAGCGCGGCCACCTCGGCAGGCTGCGATACCCGCTTCAACACCGAGGCCTGCGCCTGAACGGCGACCACCTCATCGTGCTGCTGTGGTGCCAGCACGCGGCTGGGCAGGCCACCCACCACCATGCCGGGAGCGATGGCGTTCACCCGGATCTGCGGCGCCAAGGCACGTGCGAGTGCCAGCGTCATGGTGTTGACGGCCCCCTTCGAGGCCGCGTAGGCCACAGACGAGCCGCGCCCGATCACGCCGCCGATCGACGAGATGTTGACCACCGACCCCGCACCGCTGGCCGTCAAGGCTGGGGCGCAAGCGCGGGTCATTTGGTACATGCCCACCACGTTGACGTCGTAGGTGCGGCGAAATTCATCGCCATCCAACGCGTCCAGCTGTGCGTGAGGAATGAAGCGTGTGGTGCCTGCGCAATTGACCAGCGCGTCGATGCGGCCAAAGCGTGCCACAGCCGCCGCCGCGTAGCGCTTGCAATCGGCATCGTCGCGCACGTCCAAGGTTTCAACCCACGGTGTGGGGCCAAGCGCAGCGCAGTCGTGGGCCACGCGTGTGGCTTCTTCGCGTTGGCTGTCGTCAAACAAGGTGATGCCCACCTGCCAGCCCTGCCGTGCAAACGCCAGCGCGCAGGCGGCACCGATGCCAGTAGCAGAGCCGGTGATCAGGCAGACGGGTGAGGTGCTCACGTGTGGCCACCTGCAGGGCGTGTCACAGGCAGGAGCTTGGCGGGGTTCATCAAGCCTTTCGGGTCGAGTGCTGCCTTGATGTGTTGCATGAGCTTGAGTTCCAGCGGCGACTTGTAGCGCGCCGATTCGTCACGCCGCAGCACGCCCAACCCATGCTCTGCCGAGATGGACCCACCAAAGGCCACCACTGCATCGTGCACCAGCCGGTTCAGCGGGCCTTCCAGGGCCAGGAAGGCGGCGCCATGCTCGGGGCCAGTCTGCCCCTCTGCGGGCGACACGTTGTAGTGCAGGTTGCCGTCGCCCAGGTGCCCAAACACCACTTGGCGCACTTGTGGAAAGGCTTGTGCGATGGCGGCATCCGTGCTGTCCAAAAACGCGGGGATGCGCGAGATGGGCAGGGAGATGTCGTGTTTGATGGTTTTACCCTCGGCGCCCTGCGCTTCCGAGATGTTTTCCCGAATGCCCCACAGGGCTTCGAACTGGCTCAGGTTGGTCGACAAGCTCGCATCGCTGACCCAACCGTTGTCCATGGCAGCTTCGAGCAAGCCCTCTAGCGCCGTGGCGGCTTGCGCCTCTGCCGTGTTGGCGTCGCCGGTGATCGAGACCTCCAACAGCACGTACCACGGCGACGATTCCGCCAACGGCGCTCGGGTGCTGGGCATGTGCTTCATCACCAAACCCAGGCAGGTGTGGGTCAGCACTTCAAAGGCGGTGAGCGATGCGCCCACGCGCTGCTGCGCCAGGTTCAGCAACTGCAAGGCGGCCTCTGCCGTCGGCACGGCTACCAAGGCCACCACCTGTGCCGCGGGCAGCGGGAACAGCTTGAGCACGGCGGCAGTGATCACGCCCAGTGTGCCTTCTGAGCCAACGTACAGGTCGCGCAGGTCGTAGCCCGTGTTGTCCTTGCGCAGTGTGCGCAGGCCATCCCACAACTCGCCCTCGGGCGTCACGACTTCCAGGCCCAGGCAGAGTTCACGCGCATTGCCATAGCGCAGCACTTGCACGCCCCCCGCATTGGTCGCCAGGTTGCCACCGATGGTGCATGAGCCTTCGGCCGCCAAGCTGAGAGGGAACAAACGCCCCGCCTCACGCGCGGCGTTTTGCACTTGCTGCAGCGTGACACCCGCTTCCACCACCATGGTGTTGTTCAACGGGTCGATGTTGCGCACCCGGTTCATGCGCTGCAGTGAAAGCACCACAGGCAGGTGAGGGCTTTGTTCCTCCAGGCTGTCCAAGGCCTCAGGCACCGAGCCACCGGACATGCCCGTGTTCCCGCCCTGCGGCACTACAGGCACATTGTTGTCATGGCACCACCGCAACAGGGTACACACCTCATCGGCATGGGCTGGCAGGGCCACGGCCATCGCGCGGCCCGTCCACTTGCGCCGCCAGTCGGTGAGAAAGGGGGCCATGTCCTCAGGCGTGCTGAGCAGCCGCCCGGTGTAAGTCACTTGCAGCGACGCAACGAGGTGATGCATGGTGCGCCAGTCCCTCAACCGTACGTCGAAGGCGCTGCCGCAGGGGCAGGTGCTGCCCCTTTGAACTTGGCCGCCAAGGCGACCGTGTTACGCGCCAGGATTTGCGTGTCCAAGCCCACGGCCACAAACACCGCGCCGAGTTCGAGATAGCGCCGGGCTTGGGCTTCGTCAGCGGTCAGGATGCCAGGGGCCTTGCCGCACTGGAGGATGCGGGCAATGGTTTTCTCGATCACGGCCTGGACTTCAGGATGGTTGGGGTTGCCCACGTGGCCGAGCGAGGCCGACAAGTCGGCCGGGCCGATGAACACACCGTCCACGCCTTCGGTGTTGGCAATCGCCTCCAGGTTGTCCAGGGCTTCCACCGTTTCAGCCTGCACCAACAGACACACCTGTGCGTTGGCCTCTTTGGCGTAATTGGGGTAACGGCCCCAACGTGAAGCGCGGGCCCCCCCCATGCCGCGCACGCCACCCTGGCCATCGGCTTGTGGGTAGCGCATGGCCTTGACGATGGCGGCGGCTTGCTCACCGGTGTCGACCATCGGCACCAGCAGGGTTTGCAGGCCCAAGTCCAGGTACTGCTTGATGTTGGCCGTGCCCACATGGCCATGGCCAACAGGCACGCGGGCAATCGCGTTGCTGCCAGGGTAGGCCGCAATGGCTTGGGCTTGGGCCAGGATGCTTGAGAGCCCGTTGGGTGAATGCTCGCCGTCGATCAACAGCCAGTCGAAGCCCGCGCCCGCGCAAATCTCGGCACTGTAGGCATCGGCCAGGCCCAGCCACAGGCCTATCTGGGCCTGCTTGTTTTGAAGGGCTTGTTTGAAGGGATTGATGGGGGTTTGCATGGTGGGTGTCCTTGAAAAAGAGGGGGCAGGGGTCACACAAAGCGAAACGCGATGTTGCCTAAGGGGCCATAGTCTGCATGGAATGTATCGCCCGCTAACGCGTTGGTGGGCCGAGTGAACGAGCCACCCAGCACCACTTCGCCCGCTTCCAGGTGTTCACCATAGGCGCTGAGCTTGTTGGCCAGCCAGGCCACGCCGGTGGCGGGGTGGTTGAGCACGGCGGCGGCGAGGCCGGTTTCTTCGATCACGCCGTTTTTGTAAAGCATGGCGCCACACCAGCGCAGGTCCACTGCGTCGGGCTTGACGGGACGGCCCCCCGTGATGATGCCGGCGTTGGCGGCGTTGTCCGAGATGGTGTCGTAGACCTTGCGCATGACCTTGGTGTGGCGGTCAAACTGCTCAATGCGCGCGTCGATGATTTCGATGGCGGGCGTCACGTACTCGGTCGCAGCCAGCACGTCAAAGATGGTGACGTTTGGGCCTTTGAGCGGTTTGCCGAGGATGAACGCCAACTCCACTTCCACGCGCGGAGCGATGAAGTGGCTCATCGGGATGTCAGACCCCTCGGGGAAGAACATGTCGTCGAGCAGCGTGCCAAAGTCGGGTTCGTTGATCTGGCTGGACTGCTGCATCGCGCGGCTGGTCAAGCCGATCTTGTGTCCTTTGACGGTGCGGCCTTCGGCGATTTTCATCTTGACCCAGGCACGCGAGATGGCGTAGCCGTCTTGGATGGTCATGTCAGGGTAGCGCTTGGAAAAGTGCTCGACCTGCACGCGGGATTTTTCCGCTTGGTTGAGTTCAGCGGCGAGTTGTTGGATCAGGGTGTCAGAGAACATGGCTTCAGGGTCTCGCAGGTCATTTCATTTGAACAGAGGGTGCAGTGTGCTGTGCTTAGCGTCGTAGACCTCAGGGCCTTCGTCCACCTGCACGGTCATGCCGATGTGGCGGTTCTCAAACACAGGCTCCAAAAAGGCTTTTGCGGCATGCAGGATGGCGTCTCCTGCTCTCTTTTTTGTAGCATCAGAGCGGCCGCGACCCATGCGCAGGTTCAGGTACACAAAGGCGTACTCACCCGACCCTCCGGCCGCAAGGCCCGCCGCACCGCCGTCGGCCACGGCGTAATGGGGTGCCGGGTAGGCCAGCACCCGTGTGCCACCAGTCGGGAAGACCTGTTTGCCGTCGTCGTCTTTGACGTCGAGCATCGCATCTGCCAGCGAGCGGCACAGCGTGTTGATGTTGGTTTGACCGTCCAAATTGCCGGTGTAAAGCATCACAAGATGGGGCATGGTGTGTCCTTGATCAAAGTCGGCCAAAGGCCTGGTAGCCGGTGGCGGCCGAAGCCACGGCCGATGGAATGGCCTCGCCATTTTGCGGCGTGACCGGGAACACCGCATTGAGCTGGCCCGTGCCCGATGCGCCAAAGTAAGGCGTCACGATTTCGGCGGGTGCATCGTAAGCGGACCAGCCCAATGCGCCCAGCAACATGGCCGTGTCGTGCATGAAGCCTTCGCCATGGCCTTTGGATGCGTACTCGGGCAGCATCTCGCAAAAGTTTTTCCAGTCGCCCTGCGTCCACATCGACAACACTTTGTGGTCGAGTGCTTCCAGAAAGGGGCTCCAGATCTTGAAGGCATATTCAGGGGCCAGGCCGTTTTGCGCGAACCGGTGGCTCAGCGAACCGCTGGCCAAAATGGCAACCGTGCCGTCGTAGTGGTCTTCAATGGCTTTGCGCATCGCCCAGCCCAGGCGGGCACTGTCGTTGAGGTAGTGCGCCATGCACAGGGCAGACACCGACACCACCTTGAAATGCTGGTCCTCGTTCATGTAGCGCATGGGCACCAGCGCACCGTACTCCGGTGCCAGGGTGGTGGCGTCGTGGGCCAGCGTTTCCACGCCCAGGTCGTTGCAGACTTTGGCGAGCAATTTGCCCAACGCCGGGTTGCCCGGGAACTCGTAGTTCAGGTTGCTGATGAAGTGCGGCAGCTCGTTGCTGGTGTACAGGCCCTTGAAGTGCGGCCCGCAGTTGATGTGGTAATTCGCGTTGACCAGCCAGTGCGTGTCAAACACCACGATGGTGTCCACGCCGAGTTCGCGGCAGCGACGCCCGATCTCGATGTGGCCGTCGATGGCATCTTGCCGCGTGCCTTTGCGCGGCCCGTCGAGCTCGCTCAGGTACATCGAAGGCACGTGGGTGATTTTGGCGGCGAGGGCGAGTTTTCCCATGGGGCTTCTCCTTAAGCGTCCGCGGTGATGTTGGCTTTGCGGATCACCTCGGCGTAGCGCGCAATCTCGCTTTGGATGAACTCGGCAAACTGTGCGGGGCTGCCCGAGAGCGAGGCAATGCCGCCTTTTTGGAAGGCTTCCATCACAGCAGGGCTGGTCAGCGCTTTGTTGACCTCGGCGTTCAGGCGTTGGACGATGGCGTCAGGCGTGCCTGCAGGCGCAAGAAGACCGTTCCACGAGTTGGATTCCACCTTGACGCCTTGCTCGGAGAGCGTGGGGATGCTCGGGGCGTACACCGAGCGCTTGGCCGTGGCCATGCCCAAGGCGATCAGTTTGCCGCTTTGCACGTGGGCGCGGAACTCGGGCCAGTTGCCGAACATGAGGCTCACTTGTCCGCCCAGCAAATCTGCCAGTGCGGGGGCTTGGCCCTTGTAGGGGATGTGCGTGATGTCCGCACCGGTTTGTGTTTTGAGCATTTCACCGGCCAGGTGGGCCGAGGTGCCTTGACCGAAGGACGCGTAGCTGAGGGTGCCTGGTTTGGCTTTGCCGATATCGTCCACGGTTTTCAGCCCGCTGCCGGGATGGGTGGCCAGTACATGCTCGGACATGCCCATCAGCGCGACCGGGCGCAAGTCACGCAGGCTGTCGTAGGGCAGTTTTTTGACCAGCGTTTGGTTGACGCAAAAGCTGTTGGCCACCGTCACAAAGCTGTAGCCATCGGGCGCCGACTTGGCCACCGAATCCACGCCGATGACGGTGCCGCCACCGGGTTTGTTCTCGACCACGACAGATTGCCCCAGGCTCTTGGCCACTTCGAGTGCGACCAAGCGCGTGACAAAGTCGGTGGTGCCCCCGGGGGTGAAGGGCACCAAAAAACGCAGGGGCTTGCCCGGCCACGCTTGGGCTTGGCCCAGTGAAGGCAGTCCTGCAAGGGCAGCGGCTTGGATCAGATGGCGGCGTTGCATGTTCAAACGCCCCAATGCGGGATGTGATGGCTGCCCATCGACACCGCGATGTTCTTGGGCTCGCAGAACACTTCGTAGCTCCAGGTGCCGCCTTCGCGCCCCGTGCCGCTGGCCTTGGTGCCGCCAAAGGGCTGGCGCAGGTCGCGTACGTTTTGGCTGTTCACAAAGCACATGCCCGCTTCCACGGCAGCTGCCACGCGGTGGGCCTTGCCGATGTTCTCGGTCCAGACGTAGCTGGAGAGACCGTAGGCAATGTCGTTGGCCTTGGCTATCGCATCCGCTTCGTCCTTGAACGGGATGATGCAGGCCACGGGGCCAAAGATTTCCTCTTGCGCAATGCGCATGCGGTTGTCCACGTCGGCAAACACAGTGGGCAGCACATAGTTGCCCTTCTTCACACGGTCCGGCAAGTCTGGTGTGCCCAGGCCACCGCACAGCATCGTCGCGCCTTCTTTGGGGCCCAGCTCGATGTAGCTGCGCACCTTGGCCAGATGGGCTTGGCTGATCATGGGGCCGACGATGGTCTTCTCGTCCAGCGGGTCGCCCACGGTGA
>CAZHDP010000049.1:0-13164 GCA_964531605.1 uncultured Burkholderiaceae bacterium
TGACAGGATGTGGTCGCCCAAAGTTTCAATGTGACCGGTAAATAGACCCTTGGACGCATCTGACATCTTCAGAGACGGTTTTCAGGGAGTCAGGTCAGACTGCTACTGCAACCTGTGATTTTAACTTGAAAATGGTTGGCTCCCTGAGAGCTTAGCCTGCGGTCAAGTCATTACTGTGACGTGGCTGCTCAAGTCGTCGGTGACGCTTGAGCTTCAATCAGCAACGCCACGACGACAGAGCGCCCCTCACCTGCCAGGATGTTGTAGGTCCGGCATGCTGCCTGGGTGTCCATGGTTTCGATCCCAATGCGTTGGCGCATCAGGGCTTGCAACCAAGAGGGGTGCACGAAACGCAAGCGTGAACCACTCCCAAAAATGACCAGCTCAGCGCCCTGTTCGGCCAGTTGCGAAAAGTGCGCTTCGATCAAATCCTCAAACCGTTCGACGTTCCAATCCAAACGCTGTCCCTTGGAGCCGATGACCACCGATTGCGTGATTTTTTCACCTTTGACGCCCACCCAGCCGTCTCCATACCCTGTGATGGTTTGAACGTCGGTCAGGTCTGGGTTGAATTTCATGGGGTGTCAAAGTGGTGTGGCGCCCCGCTCGGAGAGGCGTCTTGGAACTGTGGTCAAATTATAGGTTTTCCCCCGAAAAACCCTTTTGAAACAGCTACCTTTGGAGCCCGTTTGAAAACCGTTCAGAAATCGCAAAAGCTCGCCAACGTCTGCTATGACATACGCGGCCCTGTGCTCGACAAGGCCCGGCAGATGGAGGAAGAGGGCCACAAGATCATCAAGCTGAACATCGGCAATCTCGCGGTGTTCGGTGTGGAGCCGCCTGAAGAAATTGTGCAGGACATGATCCGCAACCTCTCCAGCGCGGCGGGTTACACCGACAGCAAAGGCCTGTTTGCGCCACGCAAATCCATCGTGCACTACACCCAGCAAAAGGGCATTGCCGGGGTCACCGTGGACGACGTGTATTTGGGCAACGGGGCCAGCGAGCTCATCACCATGAGCATGAACGCCTTGCTCAACGCCGGTGACGAAATTTTGGTGCCCGCCCCTGACTACCCCTTGTGGACAGCCTCGGTGTCGCTCTCAGGCGGTACACCCGTGCACTACATGTGTGACGAGGGGGCTGATTGGACGCCAGACATCGCAGACATCGCCCGCAAGATCACGCCGAACACCAAGGGCATCGTGGTGATCAACCCCAACAACCCCACCGGGGCGCTGTACCCGACCGAGGTGTTGTTGCAGATCGTAGAACTCGCGCGCCAGCATGACCTGATCATCTACGCCGACGAAATCTACGACAAAACCTTGTACGACGGCGCGGTGCACACCAGCTTGGCATCGCTGGCAGACGATGTGTTGTTCCTCACCTTCAATGGCTTGTCAAAGAACTACCGTTCCTGCGGGTACCGTGCGGGGTGGATGATCGTCTCGGGTGACAAGCGACGTGCCAAAGACTACATCGAAGGCTTGAACATGCTCTCCAGCATGCGCCTGTGTGCCAACACGCCCGGTCAACTGGCGATCCAGACCGCACTGGGTGGCTACCAGAGCATTGACGATCTCGTGTCGCCCAAAGGCCGCTTGGGCCGCCAACGTGATTTGGCCTACAAGCTGCTGAGCGAGATTCCTGGCGTGAGCCTGGTCAAGCCCAAGGCGGCCCTCTACGCCTTCCCGCGCCTTGACCCCAAGATGTACCCCATTGAAGACGACCAGCAATTCGCCTACGAACTGCTGGCAGAAGAAAAGGTCCTGATCGTGCAGGGCACGGGCTTCAATTACCCCACGCCTGACCATTTCCGCATCGTGTTTTTGCCGCACGAAGACGACCTGGCCGATGCCATTGGGCGCATTGCCAGGTTCCTGGATGGCTATAAAAAACGTAGCAGATAAACCATATAGAACGTGCCGAAATGGCCTGTTAGAGAGAGAAAGTAGAGCATGAAAGCAATCAAAGTAGGTCTGTTGGGCATCGGTACCGTGGGCAGCGGTGTGTTCACCGTGTTGACGCGCAACCAAGCAGAAATCCAGCGCCGCGCGGGCCGTGGCATTGAGATCGCCATGGTGGCCGACCTGGACGTGGCGCGTGCCAAGGCCGTGGTGGGCGATGGCGTGACCGTGGTGAACGATGCCGCCGCCGTGATTGCCAACCCCGAGATCGACGTGGTGATTGAGCTCATTGGCGGCTACGGTGTTGCCAAACGCCTGGTGCTCGACGCGATTGCCGCTGGCAAGCATGTGGTCACCGCCAACAAGGCCTTGCTGGCCGTGCACGGCACCGAGATTTTTGCGGCCGCGCAGGCCAAAGGCGTCATGGTCGCTTACGAAGCGGCCGTGGCCGGTGGCATCCCCATCATCAAGGCCCTGCGCGAAGGCTTGACCGCCAACCGCATCCAGTGGATCGCGGGCATCATCAACGGCACCACCAACTTCATCTTGAGCGAAATGCGCGACAAAGGCCTGGACTTTGACGTGGTGCTCAAAGAAGCACAACGCCTGGGCTACGCCGAAGCAGACCCCACCTTCGACATCGAAGGCGTCGACGCCGCCCACAAGGCGACGCTGATGAGTGCCATTGCGTTTGGCATCCCTGTGCAGTTTGACAAAGCCTACGTGGAAGGCATCACCAAGCTGGGCGCGGCCGACATCCGCTATGCCGAGCAACTGGGTTACCGCATCAAGCTGCTGGGCATCACCAAGCGCACGGCACAAGGCGTGGAGTTGCGTGTGCACCCCAGCCTGATCCCTGCCAAGCGTTTGCTGGCCAACGTGGAGGGCGCGATGAACGCCGTGGTGGTGCACGGTGACGCCGTGGGCACCACCCTGTACTACGGCAAAGGTGCCGGCAGCGAGCCCACCGCCAGCGCGGTGATTGCCGATCTGGTGGACATTGCCCGTTTGCACTCTGCCGATGTGGCAAACCGAGTGCCCGCTTTGGGCGTCCAGCCTCAGGCCATGAGTGACCTGCCTGTGCTGCCCATGGACCAGGTGGTCACCAGCTACTACCTGCGCCTGCGCGTGGCCGATCAGGCCGGTGTGCTGGCCAAGGTCACAGGCATCCTGGCTGCGTCAGGCATCAGCATCGATGCCGTGTTGCAGCGTGAGGCTGACGAGATCGGCGGCGAAGGCTCCACCCAAACTGACGTCATCATCCTGACCCACGAATGCACTGAAGCCGACATGAACGCGGCCATCGCTCAAATGCAGGCGCTGACCACGGTGTTGGCCCCGATCACGCGCATCCGCAAGGAAGAGCTGGCCTGATACCGGTGATGTCGGAAGTGGTCAGTTCAGCTGCTTTTCAGCAGCGAGCTGGCCATTTTGCGTATCAGGGGTGACACCAAGACCACCACGGGTAACATCAGGCCCCATGACACGGCCCAGGACTGTAGCCAGTGCAGCCAACGGTCGTCTACAGTGTTGCCGAGGCTCGATATTCCGGTGGCGACCCCACAGGTCACCCCCGACTGTATGACGCCATAGACCAAATGCGCATATCTGACCGGGATGATGGCGAATTTCATGGCGTGACAGGCGGTGAGCTACGCTGGCTGGGTATCAGCGCGAGGCTTTGATGGCCTTGGCGGCGGCCTTCACCAAATCGGGTCCTTTGTAAATCAACCCGGTGTAAATCTGCACCACATCGGCCCCGGCTTTGATTTTGCTCACGGCGTCGTCGGCGCTCATCACGCCGCCCACGCCAATGATGGGGTAGCCACTGCCCAGCTCGGCACGCAGTTGGCTGATCACCTTGTTGCTCATCGCCAGCACGGGTGCGCCGCTCAGGCCGCCGGCTTCTTCACCGTGGGTCATGCTTTGCACCGCGTCCCGGCTCAGGGTGGTGTTGGTGGCCACCACACCGTCCATGCCATGGCGCTTCAAGGTGGCTGCAATCACGTTCACCTGCGCTTCGTCGAGGTCCGGTGCGATCTTCACGAACAGGGGTACGCGCCGCTGGTGCACCTTGGCCAGGACTTCACGGCGTTCGGCCAACGCACCCAGCAAGGCGTCGAGTGCCTCGTCACTTTGCAAGGCTCGCAGGTTCTTGGTGTTGGGGCTGGAGATGTTCACTGTCACGTAATCAGCATGTGGGTACACGCCGACCAGGCAGGTCAGGTAGTCGTCTGTGGCGCGCTCAATGGGCGTGGCCGCATTTTTGCCGATGTTCAGGCCCAGGATGCGGCCACGTTGGCGAAACGTAGAGCGCTGTACGTTGGCGATGAACGCATCCAGGCCTTCGTTGTTGAAGCCCAAGCGGTTGATCAGCGCGTTGGCCTGCGGCAAACGGAACATGCGGGGCTTGGGGTTGCCGGGCTGGGCTTTGGGGGTGACGGTGCCGACCTCGACAAAGCCGAAACCCATGGCACCCAGACCGTCAATGCAGCGTGCGTTTTTGTCCAAACCTGCGGCCAGACCCACGCGGTTGGGGAAGTTCAATCCCGCCAAGGTGATCGGGTCGTCGACCATGCCGTTGC
Organism: uncultured Burkholderiaceae bacterium; assembly: GCA_964531605.1. Lineage (GTDB taxonomy): Bacteria > Pseudomonadota > Gammaproteobacteria > Burkholderiales > Burkholderiaceae_C > Defluviibacillus. The sequence goes on from CAZHDP010000049.1 coordinate 4,496, forward strand.
AGTAGGCCCATTCCAGCGGTGTGCCCTGGGCACGGGCCAGGGTGTTCATGGTCAGCTCGTGAGCAGTTTCGGCATCCAGTCCAAACAGAAAGGGGCGGGCGAGGGCGTAGGGGATGAGGGACATGGGGGATAATTTTACGGATGAACACCGCTACTTCTTCCCCCTTGTCCCAAGATGACCTGAAAACACTGGTTGGCCAAGCTGCCTTGCAGTACGTGCCCGATGGCGAAATCATCGGCGTGGGCACAGGCTCTACCGTCAACAAGTTCATCGATGCGCTGGCCACCGTGAAGCACAAAGTGAAGGCCACGGTCTCCAGCTCGGTGGCGTCCACAGAGCGTTTGTTGGCGCATGGTTTCAAAGTGTTGGACACCAATGAAGTGGGCGAGCTGGCGGTCTACATCGACGGCGCGGACGAGATCGATGGCCAAGGCCACATGGTCAAAGGGGGGGGCGCTGCACTGACCCGCGAAAAAATCGTGGCCGCACAGTCACGCCGTTTCATTTGCATTGCCGATGAATCCAAATTGGTGCAAAGCCTGGGTGCCTTTCCGTTGCCTGTCGAGGTGATTCCCATGGCCACCCAACGCATCGTGCGCCAGTTTGCCGCCATGGGGGGTGTGGCCACGGTGCGTTTGAAAGACGGCGCACCGCTGGTCACCGACAACGGCCAGCACATCCTGGACGTGCGCGGCTTGAAGATCGCAGACCCGTTGGCGTTTGAAGGCCAGGTCAACCAGTGGCCTGGCGTGGTCACGGTCGGGGTGTTCGCATTTCAAAAGGCCCAGGTCTGTCTGTTGGCGACAGCACAAGGCGTCAAAACGCTGACCTTCGACTGATCAGAACTTGATGCCCGCCGGGTTGTTGACCCTGTCCACGGCCGGTGGCTGAGGCGTTGCAGGGCGCGCTGGTCGGGTGCGTACCACCGTGCCGCTGGTGGTGGCGTCTGCATCGGTCGGCTCTGCCGCAGGGGCTTTGGCGGCCACCGTCAAGGCTGAAACTTCCGGGTTGCGAAAACCTGTGGGCAGTTTGTTGCTGCTGGGGTAGCCCGCCGCGTCCAAGTACTGCGACCACTGTGAATCTGAAAAGCCCTTGAGCTGTTGCTTGCCCACGGTGAGCACAGGCAAAGAAGTCTCGCCCGCGAGTTGCTGCAAGGCTTCAATGTCCAGGTTGGTGCTGACGGTTTTCTCGCTGAAGGGGACCCCACGTTGTGTCAGGAGCGCACGGCCTGCATTGCAGGGCGCACAGCTGTTGCCGGTGTACAGGGTGACAGGATAGCGACTGGCGACTTCTCTCAGTTCATAAGGCAGCGTTGCCGTGTTGCTGGCCGCGTTGCGCCCAGGGGTGACGGGGGCCACCTTGCCATCGGTCGACGATGGCGGTTTGTCTGAAAAACTGATGCGGCCATCCGGCCCCACGATTTTGTACACCTGCTGGGCTTGCACAGCCTGCCCGCCGGTCAGCAAGGCCAGGCTGAAACCCCAGGCGCAAAGGGAGCCAAGGGCAAGGTGTGGTTTCAACGTCGTCATCGTGGTGTGCTCTGATCTGGGTGTGAACCGCTACTTTAGACCATGCCCTGGTGACGCAGCAAGGCGTCAAGTTGAGGCTCGCGGCCACGGAAGGCTTTGAACGAGGCCATCGCAGGGCGACTGCCCCCGGCTTCGAGGATGGCCTCTCGGTACTTGCGACCGGTCTCAGGGTTGGCGCTGCCGTCGGGCAGGGCCGTTTCTTCAAAGGCCGCGTAGGCATCTGCGCTCAGCACCTCCGCCCACTTGTAGCTGTAGTAACCGGCAGCATAACCACCCGCAAAAATGTGGCTGAAGGTGTGCGCCGTGCGGCTCCATGCGGGTGGCGGCATCACCGATACCTCGGCGCGCACTTGGTTCAGCAGCGGCATGATGTCGGTGTTGGCAGGGTCGTGTTCGGTGTGCAGCAGCATGTCGAACAACGAGAACTCAATTTGCCGCATCGTTTGCAATCCGCTTTGGAAGTTTTTGGCGGCCAGCATCTTGTCGTAAAGGGCGCGGGGCAACGGGGCACCCGTGTCGACATGGGCGGTCATGTGCTTGAGCACGTCCCATTCCCAGCAAAAGTTTTCCATGAACTGGCTGGGCAACTCGACCGCGTCCCATTCGACGCCACTGATGCCCGACACGTCGCGCTCGTTCACCTGGGTCAGCATGTGGTGCAAGCCGTGCCCGCATTCGTGGAAGAGGGTGATCACGTCGTCATGGCTCAACAAGGCAGGCTTGCCGCCCACGCCGTCGGCAAAATTGCACACCAGATGGGCGACAGGGGTTTGCAGCGTGCCGTTGTCGGGTCGCAACCAGCGGGTGCGCACATCGTCCATCCAGGCACCGCCACGCTTGCCGGTGCGGGCTGCCGGGTCAAGGTAAAACTGGCCCACCAGTTGGGTGCCCAGGTGGGCACCCTCTGGGTGCGCGCGTTCAATGCGGTAAAACTCAACGCCCGCATGCCACACGGGTGCGCTGTCTTTGCGGATGGCGACTTCAAACAAGGTCTCAACGATCTTGAACAAGCCGGCCAACACTTTGGGTGCGGTGAAATACTGTTTGACCTCTTGTTCGCTGAACGCGTAGCGCGCTTCCTTGAGCTTCTCGCCCAGGTAAGCCACGTCCCAGGCGTTCAGGTCACCTGTCAAACCCATCTCTGACGTTGCAAATTCGCGCAGGTCAGCGATGTCTTTTTGCGCATAAGGGCGGGCCTTGGTGGCGAGTTCACGCAAGAACGACGTCACCTGATCTGGCGACGAGGCCATCTTGGTGGCCACCGACACTTCTCCAAAGTTGGCGTAGCCCAGCAGGCGGGCTTCTTCTTGCCGCAGCTGCAGGATTTCAGCAATCAAGGCGCTGTTGTCAAACTTCAAGCCCTCGGCGCTGGCTTGGTCTGAGGCCCGCGTCACGTAAGCCCGGTAAAGCGTTTCGCGCAAGGCGCTGCTGTGGGCGAACTGCATCACGGGCAGGTAACACGGCATTTTGAGCGTGAGTTTGTAACCTGGTTTGCCTTCGGCCTGCGCCGCAGCCAGCGCGGTCTGCTTCACATCATCGGGCACGCCATCGACCTCGGCCTCGGTCGCGTAGTAAGCGTAGGCGTCGGTAGCGTCGAGCGCGTTTTCGCTGAATTTTTGGCTCAGTGCCGCCTGGCGTTCCTGGATTTCTGCAAATCGGACTTTGGCCTCGCCTGTCAGGTCTGCACCGCTGAGCACAAAATTGCGAACAGCGTTTTTGTGTGCCTGGGTCTGCTCCGGATTGAGGCTGCTGGGGTTGATGGCTTTGTACTTGCCAAACAGCCGCTCATCGGCGCCCAAACGCGTCCAGAACTCGGTCACGCGGGGCAGGGCCTCGTTGTAGGCTGCACGCAGCTCAGGGGTGTCCGCCACACTGTTGAGGTGGCTCACCGAGCCCCAAGCTCGACCCAGCTGCTCCGTGGCCACGTCCAGTACCTTGGCGATGGCTGTCCAGTCTGCCGGGAAATCAGCGGCCGTGACGGTTTCGAGGGCCGCGCTGGCCTGTGCCAGCAAGGTGTCCATGGCCGGGGCCACGTGCTCTGGTCGAATCTGGTCGAACAGGGGCAACGCGTCAAATTGGAGCAAAGGATTGGTCATGAAAGGCATCTGGTGGTTCGTGGCGAACAATCAAGGGGCAAGAAAGGCGCAAAGCCGCAAGGTTGGCTTCGCCTCAGCCTGCCGCGCGCTCAGCGGCTTCTAAGGTATTGACCAGCAGCATCGTGATGGTCATTGGGCCCACGCCGCCGGGCACAGGGGTGATGTGGCTGGCCACTTCGCGCACGCCCGCAAAGTCCACGTCACCACAGAGTTTGCCTTCGTCGTTGCGGTTCATGCCTACATCGAGCACCACCGCGCCGGGCTTGACCATGTCGGCTGTCAGCACATTGCGTTTGCCCACCGCGGCCACGATGACATCCGCTTGCAAGGTCATCGCCTTGAGGTTCACGGTGCCGCTGTGGCACACGGTCACGGTGGCATTTTTTTGCAGCAGCATCAGGGCCATGGGTTTGCCTACGATGTTGCTGCGCCCGATCACCACGGCATGCTTGCCTTTGAGGTCATAAGCAATCGATTCGAGCATCTTCATGCAGCCGTAGGGCGTGCAGGGCCAAAAGCCCGGCATGCCGGTCATCAGGGCGCCCGCGCTGGCGATGTGAAAGCCGTCCACGTCTTTCAGAGGAGAGATCGCTTCAATGACTTTCTGTGCATCGATGTGTGGCGGCAGGGGCAGCTGCACCAAAATGCCGTGGATGCTGGCGTCCTTGTTCAGCGCGTCTACGCGGGCCAGCAAGGCGGCTTCACTGAGCGTCGCTTCGTGTTTTTCCAACACCGAATGCAGCCCGGCCTCTTCGCAGGCCTTGACCTTGTTGCGCACGTACACCTGGCTGGCGGGGTTGTCGCCCACCAAGATCACGGCCAGTCCTGGGGTGATGCCTTTGGTTTTGAGGGCCGCTGTGCGCTGGGCCACGTCAGTGCGCAAAGATTGTGAGAGGGCTACGCCGTCGATGAGGTGTGCAGTCATGGTTGATTTAGGAAATAAAAAAGCCCGTAACGGCTAGCTATACGGGCATTTGTTGCTATCAAAAGAGTAGCTGTAGTGGTGCGGATAGTGGGGTCAGGTTTTCGGTGCGTTCTGGCCCAGGGCGATTTTCAGCAGGTCAGCCACGGTGTTGGCGTTGAGCTTTTCCATGATGTTGGCGCGGTGCGCTTCCACCGTTTTGATGCTGATGCCCAGGTCGTCTGCGATTTGTTTGTTCAATCGGCCTGCAACGATGCGTTCCAGCACTTGGGCTTCACGCGAGGTGAGTTTGGACAACAAGGCGCCGCGGCTGGCCGCTTGCTGGAAGTCTGCAAACGACGTCTTGGCCGTTTCAAGCATGCGCTCGACCAAGCTGACCAGCTCTTCTTCCTTGAACGGCTTCTGGATGAAATCCATGGCGCCTTTTTTCATGGTGTCCACGGCCATGGGCACATCGCCGTGGCCGGTGATGAACACGATGGGCAAGGGGGACTGGCGTTCGATCAGACGGTCTTGCAACTCGATGCCCGTCATGCCACCCATGCGGATGTCCACGATCAGGCAAGCCACCTCACGGGCGTCGTAGCGCGACAAAAAAGATTCTGCGGAATCAAAGCAGCGCACCCGGTAGTCTTTGCCTTCGAGCAGCCACTGCAGGGAATCACGCACGGCCTCGTCGTCGTCTACAACGTAGACAGTGCCTTTTTTCGGTATCAAACTCATGCAGTCACCCCGGGGGTCTTTGTCTCTGTGGAAGGTTTGTCATCGGCAGGCAAGGGCTCCAGGGGCTGGCCGAGCGGCAACCAGAAGGAGAAGCGACAGCCAATGACGTCGGTGCCATTGTAGATGTTCTCCGCCTGCACCCGGCCCTGGTGCGACTCGACAATCGTGCGGCATAAATTCAAGCCAATGCCCATGCCTTCGGCCTTGGTGGAGAAGAACGCTTCGTACAGCCGCTCCATCACATCTGGGGCCAGGCCCTGGCCCGTGTCGGTCACCGAAAACTCCACAACAGCCTGGTTGTCGATGTGTTTGGGCAGCACGCGCAGCTCGACGCTGCGACGCCCGCTCGGCCGCTCGGCGTTGTCCACGGATTCGGCGGCGTTCTTGAGCAAGTTGACCAGCACCTGTTCGATCAGGATCGGGTCCACATGCAGCTTGGGCAGGCGCGCCGCAATGTAGTGGTTGAGCCGCACATTGCGGCGGCGCAGCTCAATGCCCGCGAGCTCGACCGCCTCATTGACCATGGTGCTGACATCAGACGGCGTGCGGTTAGGCTCACTGCGCTTCACGAACGAGCGGATGCGCTGGATGATTTGCCCCGCGCGGTGGGCTTGGCGCGCGGTCTTTTCCAGCGCGGCGAGCAGGTCTTCTTCTTCAATTTGCTTGCCCTTGATGCGTGACACCATGCCGCTGCAGTAGTTGTTGATGGCTGTCAGCGGTTGGTTCAGCTCATGGGCCACGCTGGACACCATCTCTCCCATCGTGATCAGGCGGCTGGCGGTTTGGGCGCGTTCGGTTTGGGCCGCAGCGGATTCTTCAGCCAGGCGCCTTGGGGTGATGTTGGTGGCGATCACCATCTGTGCCAAGCGGCCGTCCACCCAAGTCAGGTAACGCGCGCGAACCTCCAGCCAGCGGTCCAACGCGGGCACAAATATTTCTGTGCTTTCGGCTTGGGCCGTGGTCAGAGCATCGGTGGGCAAACCCACCATGGAGTCCACGTCGTCCACGCTTTCGTAAGTGCCAGGTCGCTCCAAGGTGCCCGCCTGGGCGACCAATTGCGAGTGGCCTTGGGTGTCCTGGCCAAACCATTGCTGGTACATCTTGTTGGCGTACAGCAGTTCCTTGTTGCCCAGGGGGGCTACTGACACGGCGGCGTCCAGTGCCTCCAGCACGGTGGTGAACCGCTCGTAGGATGCCGACAACTGCTCGCGGATGCGGTTGGGTTCGGTGATGTCGGTGATCGAGGTCATCCAACCTGTTTGCACCCCATAGGCGTCCACCAGCGGTGACACGTACAAGCGGGCATCGAACAAGCTGCCGTCGCGCCGTTTCACCCGGACTTGAAACCCTGATGCCGGGGTTCGGCCATTCAGTTCGTCTTCCAGCCTAGCGGACAAGGTGTCGCGGTCAGCGTCAGGCCAGTAGGGGTAGGGGGCCGTGCGCCCCACGATTTCGCTTTCGCTCCAGCCGGTCATCTGGCAAAACGCCGCATTCACATAAGTGATGCGACCCTGTAAATCCATCGCGCGCATGCCTGTGGGCATGGAGTTTTCCATGGCCCGGCGAAAGTTGGTTTCGGTGAGCAGCGCTTGCTGCACGTGCACGCGCCGTCGGGTGTGCCGCCAGGTGACGACCAGCATCCACACCGTCAGCACGCTCAACGCACACACCAGCCAAAAGAGACCGCTGCCGATGAACCCCAGCGAGGTGCGCCACACCTCAGCCCGGATGACCACCCCATTGCCCACGGGTGACACCGGTATCTCATAAGCGTTGACCTGCGTGGCCCAGGGCAAAAACTTGGCCGCCTTGGGGCGAGCAGGGATGGTGTTGCCCGCCAGCAACTGGCCTTTTTCGTCCAGCAGTGCCACAGCGTACCGCGTCCACACATCGGCCATCACCCCCAATTGCAGGATGCTTTCCATCGAGTACTCGGCCAGCAGTTCACCGTTCACCCGGGCTTGCCGCGCGAAGGGCAGGTGCAGTTCCAGCTTGGCGGTGTGGGCGGTGTGGGCCAGCGGTTTGGAGTAAATGGGCTGTTGCAATTCGTTGGCCAGCACAAACAGCTCGTGGGTGACCCCTTCTTGCAGCGCGCTTTCGGTGGCACGCAATTGGGCGCCGTTCAGACTCGGGATGGCAAAGCTGGCTTTCACATGCCCCAGCTTGTCGATCCAGCTGAGCATTTGCAATTCGGGGTACTGGTCGATCAAGGCCTCGGCACGGGCCATGAATTCTTCGGTGTCGATTTCGCCATTGGCCGTTTCGCGCGAGAGGCGAACCAATTGGTCTTGCCGCTCCAGCAAGCGCAGGCGAATTTGCTGTTGGGTGTACTCCACATCGCGTTTGAGGCCCTCGTGCTCACGTTCCATTTCTTCCAGCCGCAAATAGCTGAAAGCTGAAACGATGGCCGCCAAAAACAACACCACCGAAGCCACGGGTGCGATGACGGCATACCGGTCTTGCCGGGTGGCCGACTGCTGACGCCACCAGCGACGCCACCAACTGCCGCTGGGCTTGCGGCGGTCAGGGCCGGTGAAGGTCGAGTGTTGCGATGTGCGCGATTCCATGGGCTCAGTGTAGAGGAGTCGGGAAAACCCGAGGCGTAACCCTGGCGGTTGCGGTCAACATGGGCACACGCCTTGCCTACGGATTAGTACGTACGTAATTTCACAATGCAGAATGCAAAATCATCATTTGAAATTTTTTGATTTCCTGCATAGAATCCAGCCACGTTAAAAATTCCATTGCTTTAACCAGGAGACAAGCATGTCAGCAATGCCAGACAACCTGTTCGGTTCAGCCGCCAAAGACGCGGACGGTCAGGAAACCCGCGAGTGGATGGACGCCCTGTCCGCCGTCATCGAGAGCGAAGGCCCAGAGCGCGCTCACTTTCTGTTGGAGCAACTGCTCGAACACGCCCGTCAACACAGCATTGACAAGCCTTTCTCGGCCACCACCGGCTACGTGAACACCATCGAGCCGCAAGAAGAAGAGCGCTCACCCGGCAATTTGGACATCGAAGAGCGCCTGCGCGCTTACATGCGTTGGAACGCCATGGCCATGGTGGTCAAAGCCAATCGCCACAACCCTGAAGACGGTGGTGATTTGGGCGGCCACATTGGCTCGTTCGCGTCACTGGCCAGCTTGTTTGGTGCAGGTTTCAACCACTTCTGGCACGCCGAGAGCGAAAACCACGGTGGTGATTGCCTGTACATCCAGGGCCACGTGTCCCCCGGTGTGTACGCCCGCGCTTACCTTGAAGGTCGCCTGACCGAAGAGCAGTTGCTGAATTTCCGCCAGGAAGTGGACGGCAAGGGCTTGTCGAGCTACCCGCACCCCAAACTGATGCCGGAGTTCTGGCAGTTCCCCACGGTGTCGATGGGCCTGGGCCCGTTGAT
>CAZHDP010000050.1:0-9526 GCA_964531605.1 uncultured Burkholderiaceae bacterium
TGGCCGTGCTCTACGCGGGACAAAATCAACTCGACAAAGCCCGCACGGCTTTGGAAATGGCGATCCGCACCAACCCAAGCTACACCACGGCCCATGAGAACCTGGGCGATGTGTATGCCAAATTGGCCAGCCAAGCCTATTCCAAGGCCTTGCAGTTGGACGCCAACAACACGGGTGTTCAGCCCAAATTGGCCTTGATCCGTGAGCTGTTTGCACCAGGTGCCAAGGGCCAAAAGCCGACTGCAGCCCCTGCTCCCGCGGCGTCCCCCAGCCCTGCCCCAGCGCCTGTAGCGACCAAACCACCTGCAGCAACACCCGCAGCGGCCAGCCCTGCACCCAATGTGGCCCCAGCCCCTGCACCGGTTTCACCACCGCCAGCAGCACCTGCGGCTGGCACCAAAGAGATTGAAAACGCCGTCAACGCCTGGGCTACAGCATGGGCATCCAAAGACATGAACGCCTACTTGGGCGCGTACGGCCGTGACTTCGACCCACCAGGCAACCTCTCACGCCAAGCGTGGGAGGAAGAACGCCGCAAGCGCATTTTGGGCAAGTCCCGCATCAGCGTGAAGCTGAGTGAGTTGAACGTGTCTGTCAAGGGCAGTGCCGCAACGGCAAAATTCCGACAAGATTACGTGGCCAACTCACTGAGCGCCAGCAGCCGAAAAACGCTGGAGTTGGTCAAATCTGGTGACCGTTGGCTGATCGTCAAGGAACATTCTGGATCCTGAGGGGTCTGTCTTGGATAAAGGGTGCGCACCCGCGCACCTTTTTTCTTTTGGCCTGATGCTTGAGCACGATACCCATGAACCGAGCGTTTAAAACGCTGTCTGCTGTAGTCCTGTTGTGCGGCTTGCTCTGCGGCGTGAGCCATGCGGCAAAAGAAGGTAAATCCCACGCCGCGCGGCGTGACAAGGCGACAGCAGAAAAAGCGAAAACGCCTCAGCGCGGCGCACGCAATGCAGCAAAAGTGGCCGCGGTCACGGCGGCGGCGGCAGGCACGGCTGCCGTGGTCGCCAGCACCACGGTACCCAGCCAATTGCGCAAAGACGGAGAAGCCGAGGCCCGGTTGATCGAGGTCTACCGCTTGATCGGCAACGGCAAAATCAATGAAGCCATGGCGAGTGCCCAGGCCTTGGTCAAGTCACACCCTAACTTTCAGCTGGCTCAACTGGTGTATGGCGATCTGCTGACGTCCCGCAGCAGGCCTTTGCGTGTCTTGGGTGACGTGCCCGACACCACGGCACGCGTCGCCGCTTCAACCTTGGCCGAATTGCGCGAAGAGTCCAGCATGCGACTGAAAGCGCTGCGGGAACGACCTCCGGCAGGCACGCTACCGTCGCAATTTCTGATGTTGTCGAGCAGAAATCGGCATGCCATTGCTGTGGATGCCTCCCGCTCGCGCCTCTACTTGTTTGAAAACTCGGCCACTGGGTTGCGCTTGATCGCTGACTACTACATTTCAGTCGGCAAGTCCGGCATCGAGAAAAGCGTGGAAGGCGATTTGCGCACCCCTGTCGGCGTGTACTTCATCACCAACACCATCAGCCCTAAATCGTTGAAAGACTATTACGGCTCAGGGGCTTTGCCCATCAACTACCCTAACCCGCTGGACACGCGCCGGGGCAAAACAGGCAGCGGGATTTGGTTACATGGCACCCCCCCCAACCAATTTGCACGCCCACCAAAAGCGTCCGACGGTTGTGTGGTACTGGCCAACCCTGATTTGGAATTCATCCTCAACACGGTGGAAATTCGCAACACCCCGGTCGTGATTGCCCAATCGCTCGACTGGGTTGCGCCCCAAAGCACGCACACCGAAGCCAGCGCGTTCCAGGCCGTGTTGCAAGGGTGGCGAACCGCCAAGTCCACAGGCAACCTGACCCGGACCTTGAGTTTCTACGCCCCTGACTTCAACAACGATGGTAAAGACATCAACGCCCATACCCCCATCGTGCGCAAAGAGATGGAAAAATCAGCAGGGCGCGAAATCATGCTCAAGGATTTGTCGGTCTTGCGCTGGATGGAAAACAACACCGATACCATGGTGGTGACCTTCGGTGAAGTCATCGAAGGCGAGGTCAAAGGCCCTCGCAAACGACAGTATTGGTCGAGACAAGGCAACCAGTGGAAAATTTTCTTTGAAGGAGTGATCGGATGAAGCATCGTCAATGTTCTCAGCCCAGCACGGTGCGCCGTGTGCTCATGGCAAGCCTGGTGTGTGGCCTGCTCAGCATGAGCCCGTGGTCAACGGCAGCCGACAACCCGAAAGTCAAATTCGCGACCACAGAGGGTGACTTTGTGATGGAGCTCTACCCGGACGTGGCCCCTAAAACGGTAGAAAACTTCCTTCAGTACGTCAAAGACAAGCACTACGACGGCACGATTTTTCACCGCGTCATCAACGATTTCATGGTCCAAGGCGGTGGTTTTGACGCAGCTTACGTGCAAAAGAAAACCCGCCCACCTGTGGCGCATGAAGGCCAGGCAGCGCTTGAAAAGGGCGGCCCTCGCAACGTGATCGGCACCGTGGCCATGGCCCGTACCAACGACCCGCACTCGGCCAGCTCACAGTTTTTTGTGAATGTGAAAGACAACGCCTTCCTTGACCCCACCGTCATCCCACCTGGGGACCCTGTGCCCAAATTCACTTACGGCGGTCGCGTGTATGAAAATACCCCGCGCGCGAACCTGGTGAATGCGCCTCAGCTGTTTGGCTACACCGTGTTCGGCAAAGTCATCAGCGGCATGGACGTGATCAACAAGATGAAGGTCGTACCCACAGGTGCTGCGGGCCCCTTCCCTTCTGATGTGCCCAAAACCCCAATCGTGATCAACTCTGCAACCTTGGTGAAATAAATCATGAGCAACCCAAAAGTCGAACTCCACATCCTTGACCACGGCGTGATCACGCTGGAGCTGAACCAAGACAAGGCGCCCAAATCCGTCGCCAACTTCTTGAACTACGTGAACAAAGGTCACTATGACCGCACGATCTTTCACCGTGTGATCGGCAATTTCATGATCCAAGGCGGTGGTTTTGAGCCGGGCATGAGCCAAAAGCCTTGCGAGGCCCCCATCGACAACGAAGCCAACAACGGTCTGAAGAACGAGATTTACACCGTGGCCATGGCGCGTACGAACGACCCCCACTCCGCCACCGCCCAATTCTTCATCAACGTGGCTGACAACGGTTTCCTCAACCACACCGCCCCCTCCGCGCAAGGCTGGGGTTATGCCGTGTTCGGCAAAGTGGTTCAAGGTGCTGAAGTGGTGGACAAAATCCGCAAAGTCGCCACGGGCCGCAAGGGTTATCACGATGACGTGCCAAAAGAAGACGTCGTGATTGAAAAGGCTGTTGCCCTTTGATCGGATGGCCGGGTGAACTTGGCTGCCACGACCGCTGCTGACCACAGCGTGCCCCCCATCGCAAGGTGGCAGGTGCCAGCCGATTGGCAGCACATCGAGTTCATTTCTGACCTGCACCTTCAACGTGCTGAGGGTGCCACTCTCGCAGCGTGGGAAAGCTACTTGGCCAGCAGCACGGCAGACGCCATCGTCATCCTGGGCGATTTGTTTGAAGTGTGGGTGGGCGACGACGCGATAGATGCCCAAGCCACCATCCCCGAGGGGTCACCCTCGACCCCGTCGTTTGAGGCCCATTGCGCCGCTGTGCTGCGAGCGGCAACGCGCCGGCTGCCGGTCTTCTTCATGCACGGCAACCGCGATTTTTTGCTGGGTGAACGGTTTGCCCAGCTCACCGGCACGCAGTGCCTGTCCGATCCGACCCTGCTGACCTGGCAAGGCGATGATGACAAGCACTCTGGCGTGTTGTTGTCGCATGGAGACGCGTTGTGCCTGGACGACGTGGCTTATCAAGCGTTCAGAGCCGAGGTTCGAACGCGAGCTTGGCAAGCCCATTTCCTGAGCAAACCGTTGGCCGAACGCGTTGGCATTGCCCGACACATCCGCACGGAAAGCGAAGCGACAAAACGCATGCAGCCCTTGGACAGCAGCATTGACCTGGATTCAAGCGCTGCCAGAGCCTGGTTGGTCGCTTGCGGTGCATCCACCCTGCTGCATGGCCACACACACCGCCCAGCTGAACATGACCTTGGCCATGGCATGCGACGCGTGGTGCTCAGTGATTGGGATGTGTCGGCGCAACCGCCAAGGGCTCAGGTGCTCAGAGTGAGCCATGCACGCAGCGAGACCGGTGGCAACACTGTGGTGTTTCAACGCACGAACTGGCCGTGAACCTCATTCGGCGAACACGGGCCCTGCCGAGTCTTCGACCACGTCGTCTTGCACCACGTCTGATTTGGTCAACGTTTTGAGCGTGGCAGCCCCACCCCGCCTGACGGTCTCGCGGCCAATCTGATCCCTGGCGGGATTGACCCCATACTCGCCCCTGAGGGCCATGAGCTTGTCACGCAAAGGTGCCACATCGTCCATCGTGTCACCATAGCGCTGCAGCACCATGTAAGCGTTTTCGATCAGCTTGGCATTGAGCGTCGTCTGGCCTTGTTCGTACAACCGTTCAACGGCGCCCCGGTGGTCGCCATCCAGGCTGAGAGACATGCTGTTGGCGGCCAATTCACCGATTTCGGCGTTGCAAGCTTTGATCAACTCTTGAAACGGTGGATGCTTGCGCGCTGAGTTGAGCAATTGCTCTGTCAGAGAGCGAGAACGGCAGTAGCGCAGGGCGATCGTTTTGATCCAATCATCGGCTTCAGGCAAGGCCTGACCAGCTGCCCGAACCTCGGCGGTCACCAAAATCATGTTGCATGCGGCTTCGAAATCAAAGCCCGCGGCACGCACATCACTGGACAAACTGCCCAACAAGTCTGCCGCCGCATCCCGCTGGTCAGCCATCAACTTGGCCACAATCGTCACGATCACTTTGAACCGATGCAATCGGGCACTGCCGGGTTGGCGTTCGACCACGTGCACCATGTCCTGAAGACAACGGTTGAGCAACTTGCGGTCTTTGGCATACCAACAGCAAAAGGCCAGCAGCACATAGCTCTGGTAGTCGAACATCTTGGAGTCCACCCCCAGAATGGCACAGTGTGACAGCGCCTTGTATGCCGCCTTATCATCGCCTTGGTAGAACGACATGATGCCAAACTTTTGCACCCGGGCAATGGACCCCGGTGTCAACTCTGCTGCGGATTTGTACGCCTCGACCGCCTTGGGATAGTCCCCGGCCTCGACATGTACCCGCCCCAACACGTCATACACGTCAACGTACCTGGGGTCCTCGTCAATCAAGGCTTTGAGCTTCGCCAAAGATTGCGTCACTTTGCCGGCTTCGAGCAACGCCCGGGCGACGCCCAATTTGGCCCAGGGCAAATCTGTCTCCTCCACCACGGCTTCGTAGAGTTTTTTGGCTTCGTCGTGTTTGCCTATGCGCAACAGCAAGTCGGCACCCAAGCGGGCAGCGAACACGTGATAGTCCATCTTCTTCTGGAAAAACAGCTCACAAACCTTGGCAGCACGGTCGTAGTCTTCAGCCTCCATCGGCTCAAAAATAGGCTTCAACGCGGCTTTGCGGCGCTTCGCTTGCACCAAGCGCTCATAAAGCAGGCCGGGCTTGTGTGGCTTTAACAGGTAGCCGTCCAAGGCTGATTCAGCAGCTTCAGCCACCTTGGCGTAAGTTGCTTCGCCCGTGACGATGATGAAGACCGATGAATAAGGCAGCAACTGCGATCGGCGCAAATCGTCCAATAAATCCTGCCCGGTCGCGTCTTTGTCGTCCCGAAAGGTTTGCTCGCACAGGACGAAGTCTGCCTTCTTGGTTTCCAAAAACTTGCGCGCGTCGCGGATGCGGCCAAAGTGCGCAATCTCGCCCATGCCGAAGTCACGCAAATGGTTGATCAACACGCTGCGAGACGTTGGATCCCCATCCACCACAATGGCAAGCGAGCCGGACAAATCTCGGTTGACCGGTTTGGCAAAGACGCTGTTCATGTGAATGAATGTAACGCGCGCCGAGAATCCCGACAGAGTCCAAGGGATTTGACCCACTGCTTGGCAGGTCAAATTGCCCTGGACATCACCGAACTGATCAGCGTTTGAGCAGCGCTTTCAACACGTTTTGCACACGGCGAACCTGCTGCGGATCGAACGGCCCCGCCAAGACTTTGGCGGTGTCCTGAGCCCACGTTTGGGCAGGTGCTGGCTCATTCCTGCGGGTCAACAGTTGAAGCTGGAGGATGCGTCGGGCGTTCAACTGCTCCGCAGGTGAGGGCAATTCAGCGGCCATTTCAAGGCGCAACAAGGCTTCTGGTGTTGCCGCGGCAGGCGCAGACCCCAGGGCCTGCGACCAAGCGCTGCGCGTTGCAGGCGTCACTGCGCGGCCCAGCTCTTGTTGACTTGGCAGCAAGCTGGCATCTCGCTTTTCCCAGGCGGCCAGCAACTGGGTCAAGGTCTCACCGTGGGCCTGTGCGGCCAATTTGCGCAGCGCGAAGTCTGCACGCTCCATGGCTTCACGTTGGGCACGGAAAGCCACATCGCCCAAGCGTGGACCACGGTCTTCGTAGGCGGGTCGGTCGCCGCGCACCGCGCCATCGCGTCCACCGGGTCGGGCACCATCCCGTGCCCCGGCGTCTCCACGAGGACCACGGTCGGCGCCAAAGCCGGCGCGTCCACCGTCTTTGCGGTCGCCGAACTTCCCGCCGCGACCTGCAGGTGCAGGTTCTGCCTTTTTCATGCCTGGGCGGTCATCCCCGCGCACAGCCACGACAGGTTTGACCACTTTGGGTGCGGGTGTTGGCGCAGTTGTTGGCTCGGCTGCTGCAGGAGTTTCAGCGGCTTGCTCAGCGACATCACCCTCCTGATTTGCTACAGATTCAGGAGCAGACTCTGTAGCAGGGACAAGCCCATCATCGGATTTTTGTGGTGCATCCTGAGCAGCGGCTTTCACGTCAGCCTGGGCTTGCGCTTGCCCGCGCAATGCAGCGTCGAGCGCACCCATGGCGGCGCGAATCTTCTGGGCATCGCCGCTCTCGTTGGCAGCGTCCAAAGCCTTGGCGGCATCCAAGACAACACGGTCTCGCTCACTCAATGCAGAGGCGGCTTTTTCGCGCTCCAGGGTTTTGCGATTGAACGCATCATCAATCGGTTTGCGGAAGCTGTCCCACAGCTTTTGTTCAAACTTGCGCTCCAGCGGCACAGTCTGCGCTTCGGCTTGCCAGCGATGCTGCAAGGACTTGACGGCATCGATGTTGAGGACTGGCGCTTCACCCAAAGCGACCGCCTCTTGAATCATCGCCTGGCGCACGGAGACGCTGTGCTTTTGGGCCGTCTCCAGGGGCGCGACGGCTGCCTGAAAAGCGGCCTTCCACAAGGGCTGCAACTCGGCAAAGACCTTTTCGCCAACGTGCCCAGCCTCACGCCAACGCTCGGCAAAGGGATGCAGCGCACGGTTGAACGCTTTCCAGTCATGTGGCTCGGTGCGTGCAGCGACACGCTCCGTCCAAGCTTTGAGCTCGTCAATCAAGGCCAAACGCTGTTGGCGATGCTCGGCAGATTCTGCTTTGACTTTCTCCAGCCACGCTTCCACCACTTTGTAGGCCTCGTTGCAAGCCTCATCAAAGCGTTTCCACAACGCGTGATTTGGCACACCACCTTGGTCTGTTTGTTTCCACTGGTCACGCAAGCTGCGCAGGGTTTCCTGCATCTTGCGTCCACCCAGCGTTTGACCTTCGGGGCGATTGAGCAAGCCTTCGGCTTTGGCGACAAGTTCTTCGCGCATCTGGTCGGCTCGCCAACGCTGCCAGCCTTCCAACTCGCCCGCAGCAGCCAGTGCGGTGTGGGCTTGACTTTCGAGTTTGTCGTCGATCAAACGACCATGTTCTTTCAAGGTGTTGCGCATGGCAGCTGCCGCACTGGTGCTGGCTTTGCCATGCCCTAAAGCGACTTCTTGCTCCAATTTGAGCAAGGCGTCCCGTACCGCCTGCGTCGACTTTGCACGCACCTCAGGGTCGACTTGTGGCTTGTTCGCTTTGGCAGGGGCTTCCAGAGGCACGCCCCGGGCCACGCGAAACTCATCGGCCCAGACAGGCACGGGCGGCAACGGTGCGTTCACATCGTCAGCCGCCACAACGGCCTGGGCCACAGCGGCACCGAACGCGTCCCAAACCACAAGCAATTGGGCTTTTGAGCCTTCCAGCAACGGTGGGAATTTAGCGTCCACGCTGACCCAACCTGCATCGGCACACAGGGCGGTCGCCTGGTCTTGCCAATGGGTGACATCGGCTCGCAACACTTCCAACGCGGCCTGGGCGTCGCGCCAGGGCTTGGTCGACAGCACTTCAATGCGTTGGGCCAGCAGCACGGCGGCTTCACGCTGGACTTGAACGCGGTGCTGCAAGTCTTCAATGGCTTTCACGCGCTCGCTGATTTGCACCTTGATTTGCGACAAAGGCTCACGGCTGAGTGGGGCTCCTGCTTTGGCCGCATCTCGCTGCCAAGCCAACGCGTCGGCGATGTTCAAACGAGGCAGCGCCAACAAGGTGTTGGCGCGGTCCGCCCATTCCACGGCCAGGGCCTCTTGTCCTTTCGCTCGCTTGAGTTCATCCAACTTTTCACGCAAGGGTTTTGCAGCCCCTTTGTCACGGATCTGGAGTTCCTTGAACACGTCTTGCATCTGCTCGGCGGAGGGCTCAGTAGACAGCCATTCGCGGATGCGCGCCGCGCGCTCGCCTGACGTTGGAGCCGAAAAGGCGCCGTGGGTCAATTGATCAAGGGCTTGGGTGTCGGAGGGTTTGGATGAGGCAGACGTCACGGCGGAGGGTTCTTCTATAGACAGTAAAGCTGGTGACGCCACGCGCCACCCAACCCCACATTATCTACGCTGCGCCTGCACGCGCCAATCCGTGGTGAGAAGGTGCCTGGGTTTCAACGCATGCCCAGGCCAAGCTCTGCGCGTGGCACCCACTTGTCAGCACCAGCTTCGGTTTTGACAGGCCCCAAAAACAGCTGGTCAGCATGCACTTTGAGCCCCAGCAGAGTGTCTCGCACGGCAACCGCACGTTGTTGTGCGAGCTGCCTGATGCCCTGATCCGTGGCAGGCAGGTTGGCCAGCAACAACGACTCGACGTCGCTCAAAGGAAGGTCTTTGGCCAGACCCAGGAGGTTGCGTGGCTTGGGGATGTCTGCACGCTTGTACACCTCCTGCAGCAAATGAGCCCGTTCATCGGCCGAGAACGACGCGCCTTCGTCAGGCGGCAGCACCTGGCCCTTGGTCAAGGCCAGACGGCGGCGCTCTGCGCGCAACTGGGATGTCAAGCGCTCTTGCTGCACCGCTTCGCGCTCGGCGTCGAGGTTGGCGGCACCCGACACTGTCAGCTGCAAGCCAGGTTTGTCCAGCAGCGCTTGGGCCATGTGGGCCAGTTGCTCACGGGCCTCAGGTGTGAGGCGAGCCGTACCAGGCAAGAATGAAACTGCCGTGGTTTCCGAACTGTGGCCCAAACTGCTGAAGGCTTGGCCTAACAGGCTGAAGGGCGCGGTCAAGGCTTTG
>CAZHDP010000050.1:9536-13015 GCA_964531605.1 uncultured Burkholderiaceae bacterium
GAAAATCAGTGAACCCAAACTGAATTGAGGGTCATTGAGTGAGCCAGAGATGGGCAAGTCCAAGTCAATCACGCCATGGCGATCCGCAAGCAACGCGACGGCCAGTTTGACGGGCAAACTGGCTTGCGCGCCATCGACCTTGTCACCAAAAGTCAATTGGTTAAGCACCAGACGGTTGGTGGCAGACAAGTGACCGTCCGGTTTGACCTCGTAGGTGACGTCCAGGCTGAGTTTGCCTTTTTCAATGCCATGCCCGGCGTACTTGATGGCATACGGGGTCAGTGGCGGCAACTCCAGGTCACGCACCTTGCCCTGGACATCGAGCGCGAGGGGGTTGGCCAGGGGGTTGAGTTTGCCGGAAATATCAAGTGAAGCGGTGCCCTCCGCTCGACCTCGCAACACCAAATCGGCCAACGCAACGGTGCCATCAGCCTTTGGCTCAGAAGTGAATCCACCCAAACGCCCCGTCAATTCGGTGAGGTCTGCAGCGTAGTTAGGCTGGATGAAGCGGTCTGAGAAGTACATGCTTCCGTTGACCAAGCTGACAGGGCCGATGGTGATCAACGGCGCCATCACAGGCCCATTCTGGGTTGCAGCCGCATCGGCGCTGGCATCAGACACCAGCAGGTCTTGAAGGTTGATGCGTCCGTTCTCCCGGATCAGCAAACGGACAAAAAAATCTGAGAGCACGGCCTCGCTGACGTTCAAACGGGTTCGCGCTTGTGGAGCCATCTGCACATCCATGCCGCGCAAGGAAAGCGTTTTCCAATTGAGCAATTCGTTGCCCACGCGCAACCCGCCTCGGGGCGCTGAGATCAAGGCCGCTGCAGGTCCTGTTCGCACCGCCGCGTTGGCCGTTCCAGTTGCCCCAGCCAAGGTGTTGGCGCGCACATCCTCCAAGCTCAGGTCACCCAGCAGTTTCAGCACGGGGCCATCTGCAGACGTCTGGTAGGCCAATGTGCCCGCATAGCTGGCATCGGCCCGCTGCAAATCCATGCGAAGTTTGCCCTCCGCATACGGTACCAACGCATGTACCGGCAACCGCCGGGCATTGATCTGGCCCTGAAAAGCCAAGGGCTGCAAACCCAACATCCCCTGAATGCCCAGGCTGCCTGGCTCCAATGCACCAGAGCCCAAGCGTGCATTCAACGCCATGCCTGCAGGCTGGCCGGTGGGCCAAGAGAAGTTTTTAACCGACAAGTCCAATGCACGCAGGTCCATGCTCACAGGGTGTGGAACCGCTTTATCGGTGAATCCGATGCTGCCGCCTTGCACAGCCACAGCCTGAACGTTCATGCGCCAGGGCAATGTGTCTTTCGATGTGTCTTTCGACGTGTCTTTGTCACGCGCCACGGTCTTTGACGGCGTCGGCGTGCGGTCTGGCGCCACCAGCCAATCTTCAAACATCCACCGACCGCCATGGTCTCGCTCCACCAGGCCAACGGGCGAGCTGAGCTTGAACGAGGCCACGTCCAGCTGACGGCGCGCCAGATCAATCTGTACACCGCGAACGCTCGCCTGCTCGAACCGGAACAAGGGCGGCGCGGAGGGGTACCCGAAACGCCAAGCGTCCAACGTCAGCGCATCCACCGTCACATGGAAAGACTGCGCTTGATCCTGCTGCTGAGCCCATGCCACTTGGGCCGAGCCCGTCATGCGCCCTTCCAAACGAGGACGCAGCCGCAAGGCCAGGTATGGCGACACCGATAGGATATTGAAATCAGACACCTTGGCGGTGATCTGTGACTGACGGGCGCCCAAAACCCCTTCGACACTCAGCGTGGCAGGCTGACCGCCAGCAGCCCACTCTGCACCAGCTTCGAGCCGTGCGTCAGCGCCTAAAGGCCATGACACGTCCTGGGCCTTGAGCCTGAAGTGCCGCAACTCAGCGCGGTACGACGGCGACAAAGAGGCATCGAGCCACCGAACGGCCCCTTCCGTCAAGGTCAGCTGCTTCAAACCCAGCTGCCAAGCTGCCTTATCCTGGTTAGGGTGCCCCTCGGGTTCATGGGTTGACGCTGAAGTCGCCAGCCAGGGCATGGCCCCGTCCGCCTGTCGCGCAGCCGTGACCACGGGGCCGTGCACCTCCACCGCCTCCAACTGAACCACCCGGTCCAATGGGCGCAGGTCCTGCACCTGAACAGACAGCCGGTCGATGGCAAGGTCGGCCCCCGACTGGCGGCTGGAGATCTGCGCCTTGGACAGCGTGATCTGGCCACTGAGTTTCACCTCTGGCTTGGGCTTTTGATCAAACGCCAACCGCACATCGAGCCCGACCACGCCAGCACGCAGCGCAACAGGGAGCAAGGGGTTCAGGTACGGCAAATACGGCGCGAGGTCCAGTCCCGCCACCGCCAAATGGGCTTGTGTCTTGTGGCTGTCCGCAAAGGGCAGCGTCTCGGCTTGGGTGTCAAAACGGGCACCGTTCAGCTCAAAGCCCAAATGAGGCACGACAGTCACGTCACGGTCGGCAGGCACATTGCTGATGAACGGCAAAGCCAAGCGCAAATCTTTGAGGACATGCACCTGAGCTGCTGCATCGTCTGTGACCCTGACGCTGCCATCGACAACCGACACGTTGTGCAAGGCGAAACGAACGGGCTCGTGTGAGGGCTTTAATGCCGGTTGCGCCAGGCGCAGCAAAAGGTCATCGACATCCAAACGCCCGTCGGCAAAATGCCTCAATTGCAAGCGTGGCCCGAAGACGGTGATTTCGTCCATTACCGGAGCCATGTGCCACAGGGACGAGATGTCAGCATCGGCAATCACACGCTCTATATAGAGCTGCGACCGTTCTGACTGGGAAGCAGAAGCGGCTTCGGCAGCCGGTTCGGTCGCGGGTTCGCCCACCTCATGCGCGTGGGCCAGTGCCAGTTGGTTCAGCGTGAGCGTCAAACGCCATGGCTGCACGTCCACAGAACCGACAGACACCTGTCGCCCCAACAGTGCGCACCCCCGTTGCTCGATTTGCTGCTTGATCACCCAAGGCAACCCTGCCGATGCAATGGCGCTCAGCACGAGCACGCCTAACAGCACCCAAGCCATGCGCCGAACAGCGGGCTTAGCACGAAGCCACAAGATGAAGGAAGAAGCAGGAATGACCATGGTCTTGATTTTGCGGGGGAGTCATCTTGAATTTTTGGTAAATCATGACAATTTCCAGGAAAACAGGCATGATTTCATGATTATTTGCATATAAAACTCATTTCATATTATTGACCAGACATATAAAAGCCCCCTAGAATCCGTCCAGTCTTGCCAAAGAGCAAGCGTAAACCCGAATCCGCTGCCGACCCCGGCCAGATTCTGTGCTTGCAAACAAACTTCGGTCATCCAGTGACCCAGCCTTTGTAGCAGCCAGGATTGCGTATCCAACCAGACGATCGTCTCTGCCCTTGGTGCTTACAGCATTCAGGAACGTGAACGGTCGCGAGAAGAGGAAGTGCTATGACAGCGTCAACCCAAATCGTCGCGCGTGC
>CAZHDP010000051.1:0-12957 GCA_964531605.1 uncultured Burkholderiaceae bacterium
GCAAGGACAGCGAGCAGGGCGGCATGATCAAGCACGGCAGCAAGATGATCCAGGCGGTGACCAATGCCACTGTGCCGCAGATCACCATCCAGTGCGGTGCCAGCTTCGGTGCGGGCAATTACGGCATGTGTGGGCGAGGCTATGCGCCACGCTTTTTGTTCAGTTGGCCCCATGCCCGCACGGCGGTGATGGGCGGCGAGCAGGCTGCACGCACCATGCAGATCGTGAGCGAGGCGGGCATGCGCCGCAAGGGCATCACGCCTGACCCCGAGGCGTCCAAAGCGCAGTTCGACAAGATCGTCAACGTGTTTGAAAGCCAAGCCGATGTGTTTTACACCAGCGGCTTGGTGCTGGACGACGGCGTGATCGACCCCCGAGACACCCGCGCCGTGTTGGCGCAGTGCCTGTCGCTGTGTGACGACGCCAAGCACCGCCAACTGAATGCCATGCAGTTTGGCGTGGCGCGCATGTGACCTTTTTGATCTCTGCAACTCTGCCAAGGCCTTTGAGCAAAACAACCCCAGGAGACTGACCATGAAGTACACCCACGAACACCTCGAAATTCAGAAAACCCTCAAGCGCTACATCGACGAGCACATCAACCCCTATGTGGACGAGTGGGAAGAGGCCGAGATTTTTCCGGCGCACCAAGTGTTCAAGGGCTTGGGCGATTTGGGCTTGTTGGGCCTGACCAAGCCCGAAGCCTATGGGGGATCGGGTCTGGACTACTCCTACGCCATGGCGATGGCCGAGACGCTGGGTTACATCAACTGCGGGGGCATCCCGATGGCCATTGGCGTGCAAACCGACATGTGCACACCAGCCCTGGCGCGCTTTGGCAGCCCCGAACTGTGCCAAGAGTTTTTGGCCCCTGCGATTGCCGGTGACATGGTGGGGTGCATTGGCGTGTCCGAACCTTCTGCGGGCAGTGATGTGTCTGGGATCAAGGCATACGCCCGAAAGGACGGTGACGACTATGTCATCAATGGCCAAAAAATGTGGATCACCAACAGCCTGCAGGCTGACTGGATGTGCATGCTGGTCAACACCAGCGATGGCAATCCCCACAAAAACAAAACCCTGGTGATGGTGCGCATGCGTGAAAACGGCAAGCTGGTCAAAGGGATTTCAGTGGCGAAAAAAATCCGCAAGATCGGCATGAACGCCTCCGACACCGGGTTGATTTATTTTGACGATGTGCGTGTGCCTCAGCGCAACCGCATTGGCCAGGAGGGGGCGGGTTTCATCTACCAGATGCAGCAGTTCCAAGAAGAGCGTTTGTGGGCAGCGTCGAGCAATTTGACGGGTTTGACCAATTGCATTCAGGAAACCATTGAGTGGGCGCAAGAACGCAAAATGTTCGGCTCCACGCTGGCCGACCAGCAATGGGTGCAGTTCAAACTGGCCGAACTCAAAACCGAGGTCGAATGCTTGCGGGCTTTGACTTACCGCGCGGGCGAGCTGTACGTCAGTGGCCAAGATGTGTTGGAGCTGGCCTCGATGTGCAAGCTCAAGAGTGGGCGACTCGGCCGCATCGTGCCGGACACGTGTTTGCAGTTTTGGGGCGGCATGGGTTTCACGCTGGAAAACCGCGTGTCACGCCGCTACCGTGACGGCCGCCTGGGGTCCATCGGGGGCGGCGCTGACGAGGTCATGCTGGGCATCTTGTCCAAGCTGATGGGCATTGCCAAGAAACCCCGCCCAGCGTGAACCCCATGAAGCGACTGCTCATAGCCAACCGCGGCGAGATTGCGCGCCGCATCATCCGTACCGCCCACCGCATGGGCATCGCCACGGTGGCGGTGTATGCCGATGCTGACGCGCAAGCCTTGCACGTGCGGGAGGCCACCTGTGCCGTGTCGCTCGGGGGGAATGCTTCGGCCGAGTCTTACCTGCGGGTGGACAAGCTCATCGCCGCGGCCCAGGCGACAGGTGCCGATGCGGTGCACCCAGGGTATGGGTTTTTGAGCGAAAACGCCGAGTTTGCACAAGCCGTGCTCGATGCGGGCCTCATTTGGGTGGGGCCGCCACCCAGTGCCATCCGTGCCCTGGGCAACAAAGCCAGTGCCAAACAATTGGCCTTGAGCCAGCAGGTACCCTGTCTGCCTGGCTACCAAGGCAGCGACCAGTCCGACGGCTGTTTTGTGCGCGAAGCACAGCGCATTGGTTATCCCGTGATGGTCAAGGCCACGGCGGGTGGCGGCGGTCGCGGCATGCGCTTGGTGACCTCACCCGACCAGTTGCTGGCGGCGTTGCAAAGTGCCCGCTCTGAAGCGCTCAGTGGCTTTGGCAGCGATGAGTTGCTGATCGAGCGTGCGTTGCTGCAACCGCGCCATGTGGAGGTACAGGTCTTCGCCGACGCCCACGGTCATTGCATCCACCTGGGTGAGCGCGACTGCTCGGTGCAGCGTCGACATCAAAAGATCATTGAAGAGTCGCCCTCGCCAGCGGTCAACAGCGACCTGCGTGCGCGCATGGGGGCCAGCGCGGTTGCCCTGGCCCAAAGCGCTGGGTACGTGGGGGCCGGTACCGTGGAGTTCTTGCTTGACGGTGACGACTTCTTTTTGATGGAGATGAACACCCGCTTGCAGGTGGAGCACCCGGTCACCGAGATGCTGACGGGGTTGGACCTGGTCGAATGGCAATTGCGGGTCGCCCGTGCCGAGCCTTTGCCGCTGAAGCAAGCCGAGGTGACGTGGCAGGGCCATGCGATCGAAGTGCGCTTGTGCGCAGAAGACGATAACTACACACCCCACGCAGGCCGGTTGAACGTGTTCAGACCGCCTGCGCTTGTCGATGGTGTGCGCTTTGACCATGCCATGGTCGATGGTGGCGTAGTCCCACCGTTTTACGACTCGATGATCGGCAAGCTGATCGTGCATGCGCCAGACCGAGCCCAAGCCATCGACCGCTTGCGCGACGCCTTGGCCGAGTTGCAGGTGTTGGGTTTGCCCACCAACCGAGGGTTTTTGCTGGCCACACTGGACCATGCGCAGTTTCGTGCTGGCGGTGCGTTGATTCCTTTCTTGGCCCAGCAAGGTGACTTGATTCGAGAGTTGCTCCTGAAAAAGGAGCAAGAAAACCTTGTGTTTGGTGCGGTAGCAGTTCTTTTTTCTTCTGTTATAGGGCTCTCCAGGCTGCCCAGCCCCTTTGCGCGGTCGGTGCGCCTGAAGCACCGCGATCAAGTCCACGCGTTGACCGTTCAAGAGTTGGGCGAAGGGCGGCTGCAGGTGACGGTGGACGAGCAGCAGCATCGCGCGCAATTCGTGCTGGGTCGCGGTCGCGGTAGTGGGGGCGGCGGCGATGGCAGTGATGGCGACGGCACCGGCGGGATCGAAGCGGTGTGCCTGGATCGCCTGACCCAGCCTGTGCGGGTGACCACTGTCAAGGCTGGGCGTTGGCATGTGCAAGCAGGGGCAACAGACTTGTGGCTGGAGGATGCTTCGTTTGAGGCTGCGTCACAAGGGGGGCGCGGTGGTGCGGCGGCAGAGTTGCGTGCACCGTTCAACGGCAAAGTGATCCGCGTGGGTGTACAGCCTGGACAGGTGGTGAAGCGCGGTGACGTGTTGGTGACGCTGGAGTCCATGAAGCTGGAGCATGGTTTGACGGCCAGCCGCGATGGCACGGTGAAAGCCGTGGCCGTCGAGGTCGGGCAACAAGTGGCCACTGGACAAGTGCTGTTGGGTTTTGACACCGAGAAAGGATGACACGATGACCATGATCGACGCTGAAGAGTTGCGTGCCGATGTGCAGAGCCTCTCCGACACGGTGAGTCGGTTCACACAAGACGAGTTGCTGCCTCATTTGCAACAGTGGGAAGAAGCCGGTGAGTTTCCGCGTGGGCTGTATGCCCGGGCGGCCGCACTGGGCTTGTTGGGCTTGGGTTACCCCGAGTCACTCGGGGGCACACCCGCACCGCATGCGCTGCGGCAAGCCATGTCGGTCACCATGGCGCGGGTGGGCGGCAGTGGTGGCTTGATGGCCAGCTTGTTTTCGCACAACATTGGGCTGCCGCCCGTGTTGCGCTATGGCACACCTGAACAGCAGCGTGAAGTCATCGCACCTGTGTTGCGGGGCGAAAAAATTGCCGCGCTGGCCATCACCGAGCCAGGTGGCGGCTCTGACGTGGCGAGCCTGCGCACCACTGCACGGCGAGAGGGCGGAGATTGGGTCATCAACGGCGAAAAAGTGTTCATCACCTCTGGCATGCGCGCTGACTGGTTCACCATGGCCGTGCGCACCGGCGAAGCGGGCAGCAAGGGCGCGGGGGGCATCTCGATGCTTCTGGTGCCAGGGGACGCCGTGGGTTTGAGCCGCAGCCGCTTGAACAAAATGGGGTGGTGGTGTTCCGACACCGCCCACCTGCGCATGGACAACGTGCGTGTGCCTGCTCGCCATCTGCTGGGTGAAGAGGGGGGTGGCTTCAAAATCATCATGACCAACTTCAACGCTGAGCGCATGGCCATGTCGGCGATGGCGCTGGGCTTTGCACAGGCCTGTTTCGACGAGGCCCTGGACTGGGCGCGCGAACGCAAAACGTTCGGATCGCCGCTGACGGGACACCAGGTCATTCGGCACAAGCTGGTGGACATGCAGATGCGCATCTCATCTACCCAGGCGTGGCTGGATGCTGTCACGGTGCGTGCCGATGCGGGTGACAGCAGCGCCGACTGGGTGGCCCAAGTCTGCATGCTGAAAAACCACGCCACGCAAACCATGCAGTTTTGTGCGGACCAAGCGGTGCAAATCTTGGGTGGCATGGGTTTCATGCGCGGCACCAAATCCGAGCGCATTTACCGCGAGGTCAAGGTGATGATGATTGGCGGTGGCGCAGAAGAGATCATGAAAGAGTTGGCGGCCCGTCAACTCGGTCTGTGACAATCCATGTCCATGAAGAAAGTTGCCTTGCCCACTGACACCCCTGACGTTCCCGTGTTTGAGCCTGAGTTTTACGAAGGCTTGAAAGCGATTTTTGAAACCCGCATCGTGTTCAACACCGTCCTGGGCTTGAAAGTCACCAGCCTCACGCCGGGTCGAGCTGTGGCCCGCATCGACATGCGCCATGAGCTGGTTGGCCATTACAGCTACAACCGCATCCACGGCGGCGTGATCAGCGCTGGCTTGGATGCCATGGGGGGTCTGGCCGTGATGTGTGCCATCGGGGGAAGGCACATGGATGAACCACCTGCCAAGCGGCTGGAGCGGTTCGGCAAACTGGGCACCATTGACCTGCGGATCGACTATTTGCGGCCCGGCATCAGCGAGCATTTTGAGCTCCGTGCCGAAGTCATGCGACTGGGTTCTCGGGTGGCCTCAACCCGCATGGAGTTTTTGGGTGCCGATGGCAAGTTGCTGTCCACCGGGGCTGGGGCGTACATCGTTTCGTAGCGTCGGGTGGGGTCGCGTCAAAGCATGGCCACGTTGGTGGGTAAGCCCAGGAACAAACGCCCCACGACCTCGTAGGTGGCGTCGCTGACCATCATGTGTTGCGTGGTCACGTGCACATCTCTGAGGCAATGGGCCAGCACTGACGACTCGAACACCGAGCTTCCACCTGCTGTTCGGTGCATTCGGTCCACGATGGCCGCAGCCTCTTCGGTGGCAAAGGTGGTGGCCAGCCGGATGTCTCGCTTGTGTTCGGTCGAGATGGGCTCAGGCCCCAGAGACGCCTGCCATGCCGTGTCGACGGCATTGAGCAGCAACGCAGTGGCGGCCCGCAGGCGTGCTTCAGACCGGGCCACGTGTTCTTGGGTAGCGGTGCGCTCTGCCAACAGCCTTGCGCTGCCCTGCGGCGTTTTCTCGTTCGCGAGTTCAACCAGACCATCGATGGCTTGCCTGGCAATGCCCAAGGCCACCGAAGCGATGCCCACGGCAAGCAAGCAAAACACCGGGAATTTGTACAAGGCACCATCGCATGGTGTGTCGGTCAACAAAGACACCGTGCGTGTGGCGGGCACAAACACATCGCGTACTTCAAATTCGTTGCTGCCAGAGCCGCGCAGGCCCATGACATGCCAGTTGTCGATCAGCGTGACTTGGTTGGCTTCAAACACGGCAAGCCGCACATTCGGCATGCCGCTGGACGTCACCTCTGCTTTGCCATGCGCATCCATGACCAGGCAGCCCCCGCTGATGTAGTCGGCATTGCGGCTGCCTGACCCCCATGGCCAACTGCCACTGATGAGGTAACCCGACACACCGTCGCGTTCAGTCGCTGTGGCTCGACCCCTTGGCGCGAACACGCCAGAGAGTTTGACGTCGGGTTGCTTGAAGATGTGGCGTGTTTCTGCATCAGGCAGATAACCCGCCACGATGGCAGAGGTGCAGGCGATGAAGGTGCACCAAGCGGCAGAGGGGTTGGCCCTGGCCAGACGCTCAATCACCTGGACGAAGGTGTTGACATCCACCTCGAACCCACCCAGTCGTTGGGGGGTGAACATCCGGTAGAGGCCTGCATCGGCCAGCGCTTGTGCGGTGTGCTGAGGCAAGTGACGGAGCGTTTCACATTCTGCGTGAGCTGTTGTCAGCGCCGAGGCCAGGGCATCCGCGGTGGCCAACAATTGACTGCGCAGGGAGAGATTGTCCATGGGGTCGCCTTCCAAAAAAAATCCCCCTACACCGGTCACAGTGTGAGGGGGATGGTTTGACGCCGTGAGGGTCAGTTCACATCACATCACTTTGGGTAGTCAGAGACCACTTTCCATTTGCCGTCCTGGATTTGCGACATGCGGGACTTGTCGCTGCCCAGGCGCTTGGTCGCCGTGTAGGTGGCTTCTGCGCTGCCAAACATGTCGGGCGGGATGGTCATGGTGTCCATCGCTTTGATGAAGCTCTCAGTGGTCAGGTTCGGGCCTGCTTTTTGCGCAGCGCGGACGAAGGTGTCGATGATGGAGTAGCCATAGACCGAGAAGACCGTGGGATCTTCATTGAACTTGGTCTTGTACTTGGTGGCCCAGAAGCGGATGGGCTGCGAAGCTTCATCGAGGTACGGGTGTTGCACCGTCATCGTGGCGTACAAGCCATCCATGGGTTTGCCGCCGAGCTTGTGGATCAGGTCGGTGTACGCGGCACTGGAGCCGAGGAACACCGGGTTGAAGCCCGTCTTACGGGCTTCGGCAATGGTGCCGATGGTCTCGCGGATGATGGTGCCCAACACCACCAGTTCACAACCCGAGGACTTCATTTTGGCCACCTGGCTGGAGAAGTCCGTTGCGCCGCGTTTGAAGCTGGTTTTTTCAGCCACTTCCATGTTGATGGCTTTCAGACCAGCTTCAGCGCCACGTTGGACTTCAATGCCGAAGTCATCGTCTTGGTAGATCGTGCAGACTTTTTTGGCGCCTTTTTCTTTGACCATGTTAGGCAGTGCCAAACGGATCTGGTCGTAGTAGGTGGCTGCAAAGGAGTACTTGAGCTTGTGGAAGGGCTCATACATTTCACGCGCTGCCGTGATCGGGAACAGGTTGATCACATTTTTGTCAAACTGGACAGGCATGGCCGCCATGTTTTGAGCGGTGCCCAGGTGGCCAGCCATGATGAAAATCTTGTCCTGGTTGACCAGCTTTTGTGCGGCCAGCACGGCCTTTTTCGGGTCGTAGCCAGAGTCTTCCGACGCGAGCTTCAGTTTGCGTCCGTTCACACCGCCTTGTTCATTGATCTCATCGATGCGCAGCAGCATGCCGTTGCGGGCCTGTTTGCCGTAGCCCGCAAGCGGACCTGAAAAGTCCTGGATGGTGCCAACAAGGATTTCAGTCTTGCTGACGCCCTGTGTTTGCGCGCCTGCCACGCTGGCCAACAAGGCCAGAGAAGCGAGGGAGATGGCTGACTTGAGTTTCATGGTTGTCTCCTGAGGGTGCAGTGTGAAATCGTTGGTGTCGAACAGCTTCAGCGGTACATCGCCTCGATCTGCTCGGCATATTTGGTTTGAACCAATTTACGTTTGAGTTTCATGGTGGGTGTGAGTTCCTCGTCCTCGGCACTCAGTTGTGTGTCGAGCAAAAAGAATTTTTTGATTTGCTCAACCCGCGCAAATTTTTTGTTGGTCTGGTCAATCACGTCCTGAATCAGTTGCTGAACTTCGGCACTGCGGGTGAGTGACGCGTAGTTGCTGAAGGGCACATCGTTGTCTTGCGCAAATTTCTCGACGTTTTCTTGGTCGATCATGATGATCACCGTGAGGTAAGGGCGTTTGTCGCCCACGACCACGGCATCGGTGATGTACGGTGAGAATTTGAGCTCGTTCTCCAGTTCGCTCGGGGTCACATTTTTGCCGCCGGCCGTGATGATGATGTCCTTCATCCGGTCGGTGATTTTGAAGTAGCCTTCGGCGTCGATGGTGCCCACGTCACCGGTGTGAAGCCAGCCGTCTTTGTCGATGGTTTCCGCGGTTTTTTCGGGTTGGTTCAGGTAACCCATGAACACGTTGGGGCCACGCACCAGGATTTCGCTGGTGACGGGGTCCAACCGAACTTCATTGAATTCGGCTGCAGGCCCAATAGAGCCGGGTTTGATTTTGGCTGCTGGCATGCCAGTAGAGGCACCGCAAGTTTCTGTCATGCCCCACACCTCAAGCATGGGTACGCCCAGCGCCAAGTACCAGCGCACCAAGTCAGGCGAGATGGGGGCTGCACCGGTCACCAGGTAACGCGCACGGTGGATGCCGATCATGCGGCGCACGTTGTTCAGTGTCAGGAAGCGAGCGATTTGAAACTTCAATTTCAGCAGGCCATCGACGGGTTCTCCGGCCAGGACCTTGTCGGCAATGGTGGTGCCCACCCCGATGCTCCAGGCATAAGCGGCTTGCTGCAGCTTGCCCGCTTCTTTCAGGGAAATCATCACGCCCGAGTAAAACTTTTCCCACACGCGGGGCACGGCGGTGAACACCGTCGGCGCAATCTCGCGCACGTTCTCAGGCACAGTTTCGGGGTTTTCCACGAAGTTCAGGACAGCCCCCGAGTACAACGCAAAGTACTCGCCACCCATGCGTTCGGCAATGTGACACAGCGGAAGAAAGCACATCCGCTCATCGGCTTCGGTCTGCGACACCAACAGGTTGTAGCCGCGCACCGAATACACCAAGCCCGCATGGCTGTGCATCGCCCCCTTGGGCTTGCCTGTGGTGCCCGAGGTATAGACCAAGATCGCCAAGTCTTGTGGACGGCAGGCCTGCACACGCGCCATCACCGCCTGAGGGTGCTCTGCGTTGTAGGCTCGGCCCAAGGCACGCAAGTCGTCAAGGCTGATGACGCCAGGGTCGTTCAGGTCGCGCAGGCCTTCCATGTCAAACACCACGACGCGACGCAGCAGGGGCAGCTGAGCCCGAACTTCAAGGGCCTTGTCCAGCTGCTCGTCGTCTTCCACGAACAAGATGGTGGTGCGTGAGTCTTCGCAGAGGTAATGGACCTGACTGGCTGCGTCAGTGGGGTAGATGCCGTTGGCAACGCCGCCACAACTGAGCACTGCCAAATCGGTCAACACCCACTCGACCACGGTATTGCCAAGTATCGATGCGCATTCGCCATGGGCAAAGCCCAAACTGAGCAAACCACCGGCGATCTCTTTGACCGCCTCAGCGGTTTGGCTCCAGGTCCAACTGCGCCAGATGCCGAACTCCTTTTGCCGCATCCAGGTGTTGGGCCCACGCTGCTGGGCGGCATTCCAGAAGATGGCCGCCATGGTGTCGCCTGGCACGACGATGTCGCGCTGTGGCTGCAAGTTGGACAAGTCCCATAAATTTGACATCAGACTATCTCCAATTTTTCTTCTTTTTCCAACGCCGTTCGCCGCGCACACCTTCTTCCTTCATGCCCAGGTAGAACTCTTTGATGTCTTCCTTTTCGCGCAAGCGGGCACAGGTGTCTTCCATCCCGATGCGGCCGTTTTCGAGCACATAGCCATAGTCCGCAGCATTCAAAGCCATGTTGGCGTTTTGTTCCACCAGCAAGATCGTGGTGCCACGTTCACGGTTGATGCGAACCACGATCTCAAAGATTTCCTTGGTGAGTTTGGGCGACAGACCGAGGCTGGGCTCGTCCAGCAAGATCAGGTCAGGCGCGGCCATGATGGCGCGTGAGATGGCCAGCATCTGTTGCTGTCCGCCACTGAGCAAGCCTGCGTCTTGGGCAGCACGGTCTTTGAGGATGGGAAAGTACGCAAACACCGCTTCCATGTCTTTGGCCACACCGTCGCGGTCAGAGCGGGTGTAAGCGCCCATGACCAGGTTGTCGCGCACGCTCAACAGCGGGAAGACCTCACGCCCTTCGGGCACATGGCTCAAACCCTGCTGAACAATGAAGGCCGGGTCTCTTGCGGTGATGTCTGTGCCTTTGAACTCGATAGACCCTTTGCGGGGATCGATGATGCCCGAGATGGTTTTCAAGATGGTGGTTTTGCCCGCACCATTCGAACCGAGCACGGTCGCAATCTCACCTCGACGCACTTGCAGGCTGACGCCGCGGATGGCTTTGATGGGGCCATAAGCGCTTTCGACGTTCAACAGCTTCAGAACGGGTTGATCGCTCACGGGTGGAGGTACCTCACTCATGGTGCTTGTTCTCCAGCTGTGTTTTCGCGCCGCAACGATGAGACGTCATCAATGGACCCCAAATAAGCTTCAATCACGCCCGGGTGGGTTTGCACTTCCCGTGGCAATCCACACGCCAGCACTTCGCCTTGGTTCATGGCCAAGACGCGGTCACTGACTTTGGACACTAGCGTCATGTCGTGCTCGACCATCAAGACCGTGATGCCCAGTTCATGCTGGATGTCCTGAATCCAAAACGCCATGTCTTCGGTTTCTTCGACGTTCAAGCCTGACGAGGGCTCGTCCAGCAGCAGCAATTTGGGCTCGGTGCACAGCGCTCGGGCCAGTTCCACCACCTTGCGCACGCCGTAGGGCAGGCCAGCGACCATGCTGTCGCGGTGGTGTTGCAAGTCGAGCAATTCAATGACCTGTTCGGCCTTCTCTCGGGCCTTGATTTCGGCCTCACGCACCTTGCGCGTGAAGAATATCTCGCTCCACAGGCTGGAGTTGTGATGCGTGTGGCGACCAATCAAGAGGTTGTGCAACACCGTGGCGTGCTCAAACAACTCGATGTTTTGAAAGGTGCGGGCAATGCCCAGTCCCGCGATGCCATGCGGGGCCACGGCATTCAAGTCTTGCCCTTCAAAACTGATACTGCCTGAGGTCGGGGTGTAAATGCGACTGATCAGGTTGAACACGGTCGTTTTGCCAGCCCCATTGGGGCCAATCAGGGTGAACACTTCACCCCGTTTGACATCGAAACTCACTTTGTTGACGGCCAGCACGCCGCCAAAGCGCACGCTGAGGTCTCGGGCCGAGAGGAGGATATCGTTGCTCATGTTCACTTCAACCGATCCGATTTCTGGAAGGACTTCTGCCGCTTGAACATGCCTTTGCGGTAGAAGGGGAACAACTCAAAGTAGGTGCGTATCTTCAGCCAGCGTCCATACAAGCCGAGGGGCTCAAACAGCACGAAGCCAATCAACACAAAGCCATACACCACCGCCTGCAAGCCAGGGGCTTGCCCGATGCTGTCAGGCAGGTAGTCTTTGGACAAGGCGATCACCTGGGGCATGGAGATCAGGAAGATGGCCCCCAAGAAAGCACCGTGGACCGAGCCCAACCCCCCGATCACGATCAGCAGCAGCAGGTCGATCGACTGCACGATGTTGAATTGATCCGGGGAAATGAACTGCAGCTTGTGGGCATAGAGTGCCCCCCCAATGCCGGCCATGGCCGCAGAGAGGGCAAAGGACATGGTCTTGTAGCGTGCCAGGTTGATGCCCATGCTTTGCGCCGAGATTTCGGAATCCCGAATCGCCACAAACGCACGACCGGTAGGCGAGCGCAGCAGGTTCAGGATGCCCAAGGTGCAGGCGACCGTGATCACGAGGCAGAGAAAATAAAACTCGTCGCCACTGGTGAGCTTCCAGCCGAAGAGGTCTGGCGATTTGAGGTGCATGCCCGCATTGCCCCCGGTGACTTTTTCCCAACGGGCAAAGCCTTCTTCCACGATGAAGCCAAAGGACAGGGTCGCGATGCCAAGGTAGATACCTTTGACGCGCAGGGCCGGCAAGCCAACCACGACGCCCACAGCCGCCGACAACGCCGCAGCACAGGCCAGCGCCAATGGAAAGGGCCAACCCATGTTGGTCAACACCGCTTGGGTGTAAGCCCCCACACCGAGGAAGGCCGCGTGTCCCATCGAAAATTGCCCGGTGAATCCGGCCAGCAACATCAGGCCGAGGCCTGCGATCGCGTAAATCATCACAAAGGTGAGTTGCGCCAGCCAATACTCGGGGATGACCCAAGGTGCTGCGAGCAGCACCAGCAACAGCGCGCCGTACCAGAACACATGGCCTGGGTGCTTGGCCAGGTTGATGTCCTGGGTGTAATCGGTTTTGAAGATAAAGCGCATGTCAGCAGACTCCAGAGGCAAGCACAATGAGGGTCATCTTCGTCATACCTTTTTGCGGAGTTTTTCGCCGAACAGGCCATTGGGCTTGACGGTCAACATCACCAACACCACGATGTAGGCAGCAGTGTCTTTGAACCCATCGGGCAAATAGAAGCCCGAAAGGGACTCCACCACGCCGATGACCAAGCCGCCCACAATCGCACCAGGCAAACTGCCAAAACCACCCACCACGGCTGCGGGGAAGGCCTTCAAACCGATGAACCCCATGTTGGCGTGCACAAAAGTGATGGGCGCGAGCAAGATGCCTGCGATGGCCGCGACGCCCGCCGCCAAACCCCACACCAAGCCGTTGAGGCTTTTCACGGGGATGCCCATGTAATAAGCCGCCAGTTGGTTTTGTGAGCTGGCCTGCATGGCAATGCCCAGCTTGCTGTACTTGAACAAAGCGAAGAGCAGTGCACACAACACGGCAGTGCTGGCGATGATGGTCAGTTGTTCGGCATTCAAAACCAGGCCTGCG
>CAZHDP010000052.1:0-728 GCA_964531605.1 uncultured Burkholderiaceae bacterium
CACCACCGGGGCCGGGGCGCCGCCCATTTGCAGCGACAGCTGGCGCGAGATGGCCTCCGAGAGGCCGCCGGGCAGGCCCGACATGCTCACCGACAGCTGCTGGTCGAGCAGCTCGGTGCCCAGGTCGCCCTGTGCGCCTTCGAGCATGCCGGACTTCATGGTGGCCTCGCGCATGCTCTTGATCAGCTCGCGCATGAACAAGGATTCAAACTGCTTGGCAGCCTCTTTGATGGCCGCAGGGCTGTCTTGACCTGCGTTGAGCTTCAGGGCGTTGAGTGAGCGCCCATCTGCTGCCAAGGCATTGGGCGAGGATGTACCCAGCGTAGAGATGGCCATGTCAGATGACCTCCAGCTCCGCGTTCAACGCGCCCGCTGCCTTGATGGCTTGCAGGATGCCCAGCATGTCTTGAGGGGTCGCACCCAGAGCGTTCAACGCACGAACCACATCCGACAGCTGTGCTGCCGCAGGGATCTGAATCAAACCACCGGGCTCCTGGCGGATTTGGATGTCCGATTTTTCGGTCACGACGGTTTGCCCGCCGGTAGAGAACGCGTTAGGCTGACTGACCGATGGCGTGGTGCTGATGCTGATGGACAAGTTGCCGTGGGCGACCGCACAGGCGTTCAAGGTCACGGCTTGGTTCACGACGATGGAGCCGGTGCGCGCGTTGATCACGACTTTGGCAGAAGGCACTGACTTTTCGAGGGAAATCTCTTCGATTTCTGCC
>CAZHDP010000052.1:738-12903 GCA_964531605.1 uncultured Burkholderiaceae bacterium
GCCAAAAAGCTGATGCGGTCATTCGCATCGGTTGGGGCCTGAACTTGCACGGTGCGACCGTCCAAAGCCCGCGCACGGCCTTCACCCATGGCCTGGTTGATGGCTTGAGCGACCCGTTTGGCGGTTTGGAAATCGCTGGAATTCAACCCCAAGCTAATGGTGCTGCCCTCCAACACAGGGGAAGGCACTGCCCGCTCCACCTGAGCACCTTCGGGGATGCGGCCTGCGCTCAGGTGGTTCACCTGGACTTTGCTGCCACCCGCGGATGCGCCAGCCCCTGAAATCACCAAATTGCCTTGGGCCAGCGCATAAATCTGACCATCAACGCCTTTGAGCGGCGTGGTGATCAGCGTGCCGCCTTTGAGGGATTTGGAGTTGCCGATCGACGAGACATTGACGTCAACAAACTGGCCAGGCGTGGCAAAAGCAGGCAGTTGTGCCGTCACCAACACGGCGGCCACGTTTTTCAACTGAGGCGCGGTGGTACCGGGCGGCAAGGTGATGCCCATTTGCTGCAGGTAATTGCTCAAGCTCTGCGAGGTGTAGGGCATCTGGGTCGTCTGGTCTCCCGTGCCATCGAGTCCGACGACCAACCCATAACCGGTCAACTGATTGCTCCGCACGCCTTGAACGGCGGCGATTTCTTTGACGCGCATGGCGTGAGACGGGGCCACCAAGCCAGCCACGCACAGCACCAGCAACCATGCCATCTGCACGACCCGTGAGGGGCGTGCCGCTGAATGTGTGTGTGTGGTGGTGTTCATGGTGCAGATCAGTTCTCAAGTTTGCTCAGGCCCTGTCGATAAGGTATCTAAGGGCTAGGCTTGATTCTGAAGGTGCTCAGAAAGGCATAACGTTCAAAAAGAACCGGGATAACCACCCAATTGTTTGGGCTTCATCCTGTGCGCCTCGCCCACGAGACTGGATGCGGGCATTGGCCACCTGCGTAGACGACACGACGCTGCCTGCCTGGATGTTGCGGGGGTCAACCGTGCCCGAGAAGCGAAGCACATCGACGTTTTGGTTGACGCCGACTTGTTTTTCGCCCGCGACCACCAAGTGCCCATTCGGCAGCACTTCGATGACGGTGGCGGTGATGGAGCCTGAGAACGTGTTGCTGCTTTCGGTGCCGCCCTTGCCTTCAAAGGCGTTGTCCGTGGTGGCGCCGACGCCCAATTTGCCTAAGCTGGCAGCGGGCAAGAAGGGCAAGGCTGTGATTCCCGCTGAATTGCTGGAAGTGCGCCCGATGCTGGACGTCGATTTCTGCGTGGCGCTGATGTTCTCAATGATGGTGATGGTGACCGTGTCTCCCACCAGTCTCGCGCGTCGGTCTTCAAAAGCGGGGCGAAAGGAAGCCTGCTGAAACAAACTGCCTGTCGCAGGGGTGTAAATGGCTTGGGTAGGCGCCATCGCGGCTGGGCGCGGTGCGGGTGCTTCGACCAAGTCCACTTTGGGGGCTTGGGGCAAATATTGGCAGGCGGTGCAAGCCACGGCCACGGTCATGACAACCATGCGGGACAGCGCGTGTTCGGAAAGGCGGCGTTCAGGGGTGCTCATGGTGTGCTTTCAGATCAAAGTTGGCCGAGCTTTTGCAGCATCTGGTCCGAGGTTTGGATGGCTTTGGAGTTCATCTCGTAGGCGCGTTGGGTCTGGATCATCGTGACCAGTTCTTGCACCACGTTCACATTGGAGGTTTCCAAAAAGCCTTGCTGCAAGGTGCCCAGGCCATTGGTACCCGCTGCGCCAGTGATCGGGGTGCCAGAGGCCACGGTTTCTGCAAACAGGTTTTGGCCTCGTGGCTCCAAGCCAGCTGGGTTGATGAAGTTGGCCATCGTCAACGTGCCCACGTTTTGCGGTGTGGTGGCAGAGGGCAACATCACGCTGACGGTGCCGTCAGCAGCAATGGTCACGCTTTGGGCGTTTTGGGGGATGGTGATGGGGCCGTTGACCACGTGGCCGGTGGCCGTCACCATCTGGCCAGAGGCGTTGACCTGGAACGCGCCGTCCCGGCTGTAAGCCACGGTGCCGTCGGGCATCTGAACCTGGAAGAACCCATTGCCTTGGATGGCCACGTCGAGTTTGTTGCCGGACTGCTGCAAGCTGCCTTGCGCAAAAGAGCGGCTGGTGGCTGTGGTGCGCACACCCAGACCCAATTGCAAGCCTGTCGGCAGTTGCGACTGTTCGGTGCTGTTGGAGCCGACTTGTCGCAGGTTTTGGTAAATCAGGTCTTCAAACACGGCGCTGGCGCGTTTGAAGCCGTTGGTTGACACGTTGGCCAAGTTGTTGGAGATGACGTCCAGCTGGGTCTGCTGGGCTTCCATGCCGGTCTTGGAAATCCAAAGGGAGTTGATCATGGTGATTCCTCTTGAGGGTTAGCCGCGAGACGCCAACAACTGGCTGGCGGACTTGTCATTGGCTTCGGCGTTTTGAAGCATCTTCATCTGCACTTCGAACTGGCGAGCGACCTGGATCATCCCGACCATGGCCTCTACTGGGTTGACGTTGGAGCCTTCCAACGCACCGGGTTCGAGTTTGGCCAAGGGGTCGCTGTTCAAGGGGTCACCACTGCGGGTCCGAAACAGCCCATCGGTGCCACGGCGCAAGGGGTCTTCTGCAGTGGGTTTGACGAGTTTCAGTCTGCCCAGGGTGGTGGAGGGCTGCCCCGCCTGTTTGACAGAGACGGTGCCGTCAGAGCCCACGCTGAGCTCAGCCCCTTGGGGTGCGGTCAAGGGTGCGCCACCGTCCGACAGCACAGGCAGGCCAGCACTGTTGACGATGGTGCCATCGCTGGTGATGTCCATGGCGCCATTGCGTGTGTAAGCTTCGGTGCCGTCCAGGCCCTGTACCGCAAACCAGGCGTTGTCTTTGGCCATGGCGTCAAGGCCGCGCCCTGTGCGTTGCACGTGACCGGGTGTGTCGAGGTGGCCTGCCGTGGCTTCGTGAGCGAACACGCGGGTGGTGGCGCCATTGCCCTGCACAGGCACAGCTCGGAAGGTCGCCATTTCCGCCCGAAAGCCGGTGGTGGCTGCATTGGCCAGGTTGTTGGACAACACGGACTGACGCTGAGTCGCCGCATTGGCCCCACTCATGGCGGTATAGATCAGCTTGTCCATGGTGTGTCCTTAATGTTTCAGCAAGACCGTGCGATCAACGCAGGTTGACCAAGGTCGACATGATCTGGTCTTGTGTTTTGATGGTCTGGGCGTTGGCTTGGTACACGCGTTGAGCGGTCATCATGTTGACCAGTTCGGCCGTCAAATCAACGTTGGATTCTTCCAGCGCGCCAGATTGGAGTGCACCGAGATTGCCTTCACCTGGGACGTTTTTCACAGGGTCACCGGAGGCGTTGGTCATGGCCCACGCGTTGCCACCCATGGGTTGCAGTCCATTGGGGTTGCGGAAAGTGGCCAGTTCAATCTGCCCAGCAGGCTTGGTTTTACCATTGGAGTACCTGGACGTCACAATGCCGTCGGGCTCGATCGTGATGCCTGTGAGTTTGCCGGGTGCATTGCCGTCAACGTCCGCTTTGGTGACGCCAAACGACGAGCCATTCTGGGTCATGCTGCCCAGGTTCAGGGTGAGGTTGGCCGTGGCCACCAACCCATCAGGAATGGCTTCAGAGAAGCCGCCCGTCGTCAGTGGAACCGATGGGATCTTGGGCATGGTGAACACGCCATCGACGGCATTGGGCGTGCCTGCCGTGACCGTGGCAGGTGGTGCGAAGGTGTAGGGCGTGACGCTGCCGGTGCCTGTGGGGAAGCTGCCGTTGACCGGGAAGTTGATGGTGGCAATGGGGGTCAGTGCCGTCACAGGCTGGGTGAAGGCTGGTGCCAGTGTCGGGTCATCGTTGACGGACAGGCCGTTGGCCGTAGCGTACACGTTCCAAGTGTCGGTGGATGTTTTCTGGAAATAGTAGGTCAAGGTGACCGGCTGGCCTTTGACGTCGTACACCGTGGTGGACGTGGCGTTGTTGAAGGTCTTGGGGTCCTGGATGTCCATCGTGGCAGCCGCAGGCGCTGCTGCTGTGGTGGCGGCCGCACGGGAGTCCAGATTGGCCTCCAGCGTGGTCGATGTCGTGGCTGCTGGGTCAACGCCTGCCGAGGGGAGTTGGATGGGCACGGCTGACCCTGGGATGATTTCGCCTTTGGTGTTGGCCGAGTAGCCCATCAGCTTCAAGCCTTGGTTGTTCACGATGTAGCCGTCTTTGTCGACTTTGAATTGCCCGTTTCGCGTGTATTGGGGCGGGTTGGCGCCGTCGGTCACTTGAAAGAAACCGTTGCCATTGATCGCCATGTCGGTGGCCACACCCGTGGTGGTCAAGCTGCCCTGGGTGAATTGCTGGGCCACGTAGCCAGGGTTCACGCCAATGCCTGGTGTGTTGGATGCGCCGCCGGTGAACGAGGTGGCGTACATGTCCGCGAACTCTGCACGCGACGATTTGGCGCCAATGGTGTTGGCATTGGCGATGTTGTGGCCGATCACTTCCAGGTTGCGGCTGGAGGCATTGAGTCCGGATAGTCCTTGTTGAAAGCTCATGGTATTTCCTTAAAAGAGGTTCAATGTGAGGTGTGGGTTACAGGACGGCTTTGACAGCGCCATAGGCCACAGACGTGCTGTTGGCCAAGTCAACGGTGATGCCGTTGGCGCCGGAGCTGATCGATGACACTTTGTCTCGGATCAAAGGCGTCGCGCTGACTGTTTTGGTCCCGTTGGTGGCCGTGACCTTGAAGGTCAAGGGGCCCGTGCTGGCGAATTTGCTGAGGTCTGTTTCAAAGCTGTGGTTACCCGCCTGCAGGGGGCCAATGTTCATGCTGCTGACCACTGCACCGCTGCTGTTCACCACGTCGACCACGACTTTTTCTGCCGCTTCCGTCATCGACACGGCGCCTCGACCCGTGGTGCCGTCTTTGGTCAAGCTGGAGCCCTCGACCAGCACTTCGTGGCCCACCATCGCAGAGCCTTGCAACATTTGCAGGGATGCGAACTGGCCCACCATGCTGGTCATGGTCTGGTTCAGTTGCTGGATGCCGGTGACCGTGTTGATCTGGGCGATCTGTGTGGTCATCTGCGCGTTGTCCATGGGGTTCATGGGGTCTTGGTTGTTCAATTGCGCCACCAGAAGCTTCAAAAAGCGATCTTGGGACTGGGTGGGGTCCATGCCCTGGGCACTGCTGCTACTGCTGGTGCTTGTGGCGGTGGTCGTGCTGGAACTGTTGACTGCGGTAACCATGGTTAACTCCTGTATTACTGACCCATCTGCAAGGTCTTTTGCAGCAAGGTTTTGGCGGTGTTCATCACTTCCACGTTGTTTTGGTAGGAGCGAGAGGCTGAAATCATGTTGACCATTTCTTCAACAGGGTTGACGTTGGAATGGGTCACGTAGCCCTGTGCGTCTGCCGATGGGTGGTTGGGGTCGTGCACTTTCCTGAAGGGGTCATTGCTTTCCCGCACGGACTCGATGCGCACACCAGCGGCGCCCTCTGAGCCCATGGGCAGTGTCTGAAACGTAACCTGGCGTGCTTTGTAGGCTTGGCCGTTGGGGCCTGCCACGGCATCGGCGTTGGCCAAGTTGCTGGCCACGACGTTGAGCCGTTGCGACTGCGCGCTGATCGCGCTGCCTGACACGTTGAAAATGGAGAACATGGACATGGCTTACCTCACTGACCTGTGATGGCGCTGAGCATGGTTTTGACATGGCCGTTGATGAACCTCAGCGTGGATTCATAACGGATGGCGTTGTCTGCAAAGGAGGCACGCTCGCGGTCAAGGTCCACCGAGTTCCTGTCAGCGCTGGGCTGGCTGGCCACGGCATAACCGACTTTGGTGCCGTCCGTGCTGCTCTCGAGTGGGATGTGGTTTTGCTTCGATGTGTACAGCTTGCCGGCCATTTGTGCCGGCGTGACGTTGCCGGATGTCGCGTCTTGCAGGGCTTCTGAGAATTTGAAATCGCGGGCCACGTAGCCTGGGGTGTCGGCGTTGGCGATGTTGCTCGACAAGATGCGCTGACGCTCCGCCCGAAGCGTCAAAGCTTTGGCGTTGAAATCCAGCGTGCTGGTGAGTTTGTCAATCATGGCGAACCTCGCGATTTCCGATCTGTGGTGTTCAGTTGCTGTTGCGTGCCAACTGGGTTGCTGGGTGCCACTGCGGGAGGGGGCGCCTTGCAACGTGAAACGATTATGGAAATTTCTTTAACTTTTTAAGCGTTGAACAGTGGCAAGAAACCCTTGCAGTTCGGCCCTTACGCCTGGCGGCTTGTGCCTATAGTCAACGGCACTTCAGGTCTCAAAAGGTCCGTCATGCATCACCCTTTATCGTCCACACCGTGGTCCTTCGCCCATAGCCGGGTTCGCCGTTTTGCAGTCTCTTCGTTGATGGCTCTCTCATCGGTCGCTGGGGCGCAAAGTGTCATCACCCCAGACGGTGGTTTGGGCCGCGAGCTGGTTCAAGACACGCAACGCTGGATCGAAAGTGCCGTGTCTGCGGCAGAGCTCCCCAGTGGCGGGTTGCCATTGCGCATGGAAATCGTGGTGGGGGCTTTGGACAGCCGTTTGCGCTTGGCGCCATGCCAGCGAATTGAGCCTTATTTGCCCGCAGGTACTCGCCTGTGGGGGCGCTCCCGCGTGGGTCTGCGCTGTTTGGAAGGTGCGGTCCGTTGGAACGTGTTTTTGCCCGTGACAGTGAAAGCGATGGGGCGCGCCTGGGTGATGCGCTCGAACATGAATGCCGGGGCTGTGATCAGCAAAGCCGATGTGATGGAGGCCGAAGTGGACTGGGCTGAAGAATCCTCGCCTGTCGTGCTGGACCCTAACCTGTGGGTGGGATCGGTCGCAGCACGCTCTTTGTCTGCCGGACAAACGGTCAGACAGTCTGTGCTTCGTGCGCCTACGGCATTCACAGCCGGCGCCCAGGTTCGAGTGGTTGCCCAGGGAAACGGCTTCAGTGTCAGCACTGAAGCGCAGGCCATGGGGTCAGGTGTGGTTGGACAAACTGTTCGTTTGAGGATG
This sequence comes from uncultured Burkholderiaceae bacterium, assembly GCA_964531605.1. Taxonomy (GTDB): domain Bacteria; phylum Pseudomonadota; class Gammaproteobacteria; order Burkholderiales; family Burkholderiaceae_C; genus Defluviibacillus. The sequence continues at coordinate 7,743 of CAZHDP010000052.1, forward strand.
GACAGTGGTCGAATTGTCAGCGGGTTGGTGATGGACGCCCGGACTGTCAAGTTGGACATGTGAGAAAGACATACAAAATCATGACCCACACAAAAAAAGTTAAAGTACCATCGCGTTTGGTCGATAACTTAATCCATGAAGCTCCCGAATACGGTAGCGTTGGAGAATGTGATGAAAATTGGTCAATCCCCAGACAGCCGACCGGCTGGTGGAACAACAGGCTTATCCAAGTCAGGCCAAGGCGCGTCTACGTCTGCCACTTCAGCGAAAGCGAAAGTCAGCAATGGCGTACCCGTCACAGTGTCCGGACTCGCCCAGGAAGTTCGGGTGGCGAGTGCTGGAGACATCGATACAGCCAAAGTGGAGCAAGTTCGTACGGCCATTGCCAATGGCACGTACAAGGTGAACCCAGAGGCCATCGCCGACAAGTTGTTGTCCAACGCCAAGGAAATGCTCAAGCGCCCTCAGCATTGAGCTTGTTGTCTGCCTCTTTTGACAGGGGGCAGCCATGAAAGACCCTGTCAACCTTTCGCCGGGCGACACCGCTTCGGTCAAGCAAGCCGCTTCTGCGGCTTTTGCCGCTTTGGCAGCACTGGAACAGTGCCTGCAGTCACTTTCTGAAGCGTTGATCCGTGGCGATGCGGTTTCTTTTTCCAGTCAAACCACTGCTGTGCCTCGTTTGATTGAAGGCTTGTCCTCTGCCTGCCAGGCCTTGCCGTCCGCGCTGCTCACCCATCCTCAGTTTCAAAAACGGCTTCGAGCTGTGTCGTCAGGCATTGCGTTGCAGCGTGAAAACATGGCGCGACGTGCTGCGGGCGTTGACCGGGAATTGAGGGTTTTCTTCCCAGGACGCGAAAGTGCCACGTATGGCAGGGCATCCGCTGGGTATGGTCAGCGGGCAGGCACCGGGACATTTGCCTCGCTGCACGCTTGATGGCCTGATGTTGACCCCCCCATGAAAAAACCGCCTCGCAGGCGGTTTTTTCATGGGCAAGTGACCTGATCCGCGCTCAGTGGGTGCGCATTTTGGCGCGCAACCTCGCAATCGACTGGCTGTGCAACTGGCACACACGGGATTCGGTCACGTTCAGCACCGCTGCAATTTCTTTGAGGTTCATGTCTTGCTCGTAGTACATGCTCATGATGAACTGTTCCCGCTCTGGCAAGCCTTTGATGGCCGTCACCAGCGCTTGACGCATGCGCTGGTCCGCCAGCATGTTTTCCGGGTCAGCTTCTTTGTCGCCTGCATGGCGATCCAGAAAATGGTTGTCGTCATCGTCCCCACCGACCATGTCCTCCAGGTAGATGAGTTGAGTACCACGCACTTTTCCAAGCAGACTCTGGTAGTCAGACAAAGGCATTTTCAGCTCCGCCGCAATTTCTGATTCTGAAGGGCTGCGACCCAAACGGTGTTCTAACCGATGAACCGCCAACTCAATGTCTTTTTGGCTTTTGCGAGAACCTCGGGACATCCAATCGTTTTCACGCAACTCGTCAAGCATCGCGCCACGGATGCGTTGGGTTGCAAAGGTTTCAAACTGGACGCCCTGGCTGGACTCGAATCGGCTCAGGGCTTCAGCCAGACCAATCATGCCGACCTGAATCAAGTCGTCCACTTCCACGCTGGGCGGCAGTTTGGCAATCATGTGGTGAGCCAGTCTGCGCACCAAGGGGACATACTGGCGCAGCATGTCTTCTCGGTTCAATTGGCCTTTGGTGGTGTACATCAATGGCTCCACAGTGAGTGTCCTCTGTGGTTGACATTGGCAGACCCCAGTCGCGGCACAGGGGCTGGCGAGAGCGGCTTGTCGTCTAGCAGTTGAAGCACGAGTCTGCGCATACCTTCTGACTGTTGGTCAGCCTCAATGTGGTGGCTGATTTCGAGGTGTTGAAGCTTGCACTTCAAGTATTTCATTGTACAGTTTTGCAGGCTTTTCGCGATTTTTTGTCCCAAGTGTTCAGGGGTGTCGTCTTCTCTCAAGGTCACCAGTTTTCCGGTGGGCAGCGTCACCTGTCCCATCAGCTGTTTCAGGCTGTTGTAAGCCGAAAGCAGTGATGGCATTTCGGGTGAAATCGCCACCACAGGGCCGCAAGCCGTGCCTCGAATGACCGTGGCCAAAGCATCTGCATCCCCGTACAACACCAGTACCGAGTAGCTGCTGAACAGCTTGGCCAGTGTGTTTGCTGCAACGCTCGCGTTGGCGGCCTGCAATTGCAATGCACGCATGCCTCGCGATGCCGGAATGATGGACCAAGCCGCATCGGCTTTTGGGGTAGGACCATACCGGTGTTCCAAGGCATCTTGCAGCCCAGGGTTCTGTGACGTTTCGACCGCTGTGAAATCCAGCACGGCCAGGGTGTACCCCAGGCGTTGAATGCCATTGCAGGTTTGCCACAACGCGCTCATTTCCGCAGCGCGGTCACCATGGTGCAGCACGCTGATCATGTGAGGCCGTGTTGCAGCGGCCAACTGATGCAGCCCCAAGCTTTGGTCCAGGCCTTCGGGATCAAGCATGTGCATGGCCTCCCAGGTTGATGCTGGCGCCGGGTTCTGAAAAGAAGAACCCTAAATCTGCCGCTGTCGGGTCGTATGCCGATTTGCCTTCGGTGCGCATAGAGGCTCTGACCAGGCTGGCTGCATCGGCCTGCTCCCAGTCTTCCGGGACACGTTGACCGTGGGTCACACCCCGCATCACCAATTGGTGGCGTATCAGGGCGTCCAGGGCAGGGCCAAGCTTGGCAGCTTCGTCGATTTTGGACAAAATCACGCCCCCGTCGCCTTGTGGCTTGAAGGCGTTGATCACGTGGTCGTGCGTATCGCCATGGGCACCCGCATTCATCACCAGCAGGTTGTTCACCTTGGGCAAGTCCAGCAGCTCCAGCATTTCAGCCGTGCGCGGGTCTTTGGGCGCCATGCCGGCGGTGTCGATCAACACCATTTTTTTATTGCCCAGCAGGTTCAACAGGTCTTGCAACGCGGCGCGGTCGTGGGCCAAATGGGCCACGACACCCAGCATGCGGCCGTACGCGCGCAGCTGCTCGTGGGCGGCAACACGGAAGGTGTCGAGCGTGATGAGCCCGACGCTTTGAGCGCCGTGGGTTTTGGCGCACAGTGCAGCCAGTTTGGCCGCAGTGGTGGTTTTGCCAACGCCCGTTGCACCGATCAAGGCATAGGTGCCGCCAAGGGTGTGGATGGGTTTGCTGCCTGCGTCGGTCTTCAAGTTGCGTTCCAACACGTCCATCACCCAGCGAATCGCATTGCCTGCGGACGCATCGGCAGGCATTTTCTCCAGCAGCGCACGTGACACGGCGGGGGAATAGCCTGCCCGGATCAACTTCAGCATCAGGTTGGACTGGATGGGGTCTTGTTTGGCCTGGCCCAACCAAGCCATCGTGGTGAAGCGCTCTTCAATCAGGGCACGCATCGACTGCAGCTCTTGGGCAATGCCTTGCGTGTTCACCTCAGGTGCTGCTGCTTTTTCAATGGGCGCGCGCGCGTTGCGCGAAGCCGCCTGGGGTGCATTGTTCTGTGCAGCCGCAGAAGACCGGGTAAAGGGGTTGCGTTCTGCTGTTGGTGCTGCAGCACGCAAGCCACTGGCAGGGGTGCTGGCCAAGGTGCTGCTCGCCGTACTGTCGTTTCTGCTGCCCAGTGCTTCTTGACGGCGACGCAGCATGCGTTCGCGCACATAGTCTTGAAACGACAGCGTGCTCATCGCCAGGTTGCTCACGTCCTCGTCCACGGGGGTTTCTGCGAGTTTTTTCAAGGTTGCGTTGCCAGGCGTGTTGGCACGGGCTTTTCCCAAAACTGGTTTCTCCAGGCTGGAGCGCAGGCTCAATTTGGAGGCACTGCTCTCCTTGGCGCTACCACTGTTGGCTGCGAACGTGTCCAGCATGTCGTCTGTCGTGGCAACCACTTCCACACCAGTAGGGGTTTGGCGGTTAGACAGGATCAGCGTGGCGTCACCAAAAGCCATGCGTGCTTTGGCCAGTGCTTCACGGGATGTTGCTGCTTGAAAGCGTTGAACGTTCATGATGTGGCGCCTTTCAGGATCGGCCCAATGCGGATCGTGTGGGTTTCAGGAATTTCGCTGTGTGAAAGCACTTGCAAGCGTGGAGCAACGCGTCGAACCAATCGTGCAATGGCCGTGCGGATGGCGTCAGGCACCAACAAGCAGGCGGGAAGACCGAGTTCTTCTTGCTTTTGCGCGACTTGTGCGGCGCTGTTGGACAGCAGCTCTGCGACACCGGGGTCCAGGGACGGGCCATTGGCGTTGCCGAGAGCCTGAACCAACAGACGTTCCAAATTGGGCTCAATCGCGATCACGTTCAGTTCACGTGTTGGGCCATAAATTTGTTGCACGATGGCGGGGGCCAGGGCCACCCGAACACGGCGAGCCAGCTCGGCGGGATCGCTGATCGTGTCACCAAACTCTGCCAAGGTTTCCACAATGCTGCGGATGTCACGGATGTTGACCGATTCGTCCAGCAGCAGTTGCAGTACTTTTTGGAAGGTGGAGATCGAAACCATCTTGGGCACCACCTCTTCAATCAGCTTGGGCGCCATGCGTCCCACGTGATCAACGAGCTGTTGCGTCTCGGTTCTGCTCAATAACTTTGCGGCTTTCATTTGCATCAAGTGTGACAAATGGGTGGCCATCACAGTCTCGGAATCAACCACCGTAAAACCCGCCATTTGTGCGGATTCCTTTTGCCGTTCGTCGATCCAGTGCGCGGGTAATCCAAAAGCAGGGTCTGTCGTTGGCGTGCCGATCAGCGGCGTGGAAATGCCTCCGGGGTTGATGGCCAGGTACATGCCAGGGAACGCTTCGCCTTCGCCTTCAACCACGCCGCGCAGCGTGATACGGTAGGCGCTGGGCTTGAGTTCCAGGTTGTCTCGAACGTGCACGGCAGGTGGCAAAAAGCCGACGTCCTGGGCGAACTTGCGGCGTACGCCTTTGATTCGGTTGAGCAAGTCACCTTGCCGTGTTTTGTCTACCAGCGCAATGAGGCGGTAGCCCAATTCCAGACCCAGCAAATCCACGGGCTGCAAATCGTCCCAAGTGGCTTCCCCATCGCTGGCGGGTTTGACCTCCTCTGGCACCTCTGCCACGGGTTCAGGGCGGTTGGCAATCGTCCAGGCCGCGTAACCCAAAATGGCACC
>CAZHDP010000053.1:0-12779 GCA_964531605.1 uncultured Burkholderiaceae bacterium
CATCCCCGATGGTTGCGATTTGTGGGTACGGTGACTGGCATTGAGCAGCAACAGCACGAGGAACGAAAAAGCCACCATCAGTGCTGCGAGGGCATGGGCTTGGGCGTATTCCGCTGCCTCCACATGGTCGTAGATTTGCACCGACACCGTTCGGGTGATGCCAGGGATGTTGCCCCCCAACATCAGCACCACGCCAAACTCGCCCACCGTGTGGGCAAAGCTCAGCACCGTGGCGGTCACAAACCCAGGCTTGGCCAGGGGCACAGCCACACTGAAAAAGGCATCCCAGGGGCTGGCCCGCAAGGTGGCTGCAACCTCCATGGGGCGCTCTCCCATGGCCTCAAAGGCGTGCTGCAAGGGTTGAACGGCGAAAGGCAAAGAGTACAGCACCGAGCCGATCACCAATCCGCCAAAACTGAAGGGCAGGGTGCCCAGGCCCATGGCCTGCGTCCATTCGCCTATCCATCCCTTGGGGCCCAGCGTCACCAGCAGGTAAAAGCCCAACACGGTGGGCGGTAACACCAGTGGCAAGGCTACCAAGGCCGCGACCGGCGTGCGCCAAGACGACCGTGTCCGTGCCAGCCACCAGGCCAGCGGTGTACCCACCAAGATCAGCAGCGCCGTGGTGACCGCCGCCAGGCGCAAGGTGACGCTGATGGCACTCAGGTCCATGAGGCACAGGCTGCAGGCGATATCACAGCACGTAACCACTGGCGCGGATCACCGCACGCGCTTTGTCGCTCTTCAGAAACTGCATCAGCGCCAGCGCGGCGGGCTGGCGCTTGCCGGTTTGGAGCAACAGCGCATCTTGCCGGATAGGGTCGTGCATGCTGGGGGGCACCAGCCAAAACGACCCCGAGCCCATCTGCCCCTCGGTCATCACCTGTGACAAGGCCACGAAACCCAGCTCGGCATTGCCACTGGCCACAAACTGGTAGGTCTGGGCAATGTTTTCACCCTGAACAAACCGCGGCTGCAAGCTACTGACCAGGCCTAACTTCTCCAGGGTCTGCATCGCCGCTTGCCCATAAGGGGCCAGTTTCGGGTTGGCCAGGGCGAGGTGCTTGAACGTACCCACTTTCAACACCTCAGGGCGGCCGTCTACCAACTGCGCATTGGCGCTCCACAGCACCAGTCGACCGATGGCGTACGTGAACCGACTGCCAGCGATGCCCAAGCCCTCGGACTCTAATTTGGCGGGTGTTTCATCGTCCGCAGACAGGAACACCTGGAACGGCGCACCGTTGCGGATCTGGGCAGCCAACTTGCCAGTGGCGCCGCTGGAAACCAACGCACTGTGACCGGTTTCTTGCTGGAATGCCGCCGCAATTTTTTGCAGAGGCGCCGCGAAATTGGCGGCCACCGCGACATGCACTTGATCCGCATGGCTTGCCATGGGCACCAGCCAGCCCAGCAAGCACGCAGCGATCAGCAAGGCATTCAAGGGGGCGGGAATCATGCACCGCATTATTTCAGCGAAATTCAGATGCGCATGGCTGCAAGATCATGTTAAATTATTAATAATCTTATTATTCTTAAAGATAATCATGGTGAAAATCAAATCTGAAGTGAGTGGCAGCGTGTGGAAGGTTGAGGTGGCTGTGGGTCAAACAGTGGCCGAGGGCGACACGCTGGTGATCGTGGAATCCATGAAGATGGAAATCCCTGTGACCGCCACCCAGGCAGGTACGGTGGCTGAAATTTGCGTTGCCGAAGGCGAAGCCGTGACCGATGACCAACTGATTGCTGTACTGCGCTGATGAGTGCTGCTGATTACCCCCAAGACCTGTTTGCGCATTGGGAGGGCGCGGTCGCTTTTCGCATGTTTGCCGACCGGGCTGAACCCACACTCACGGTTCCCGAGCAAATTGCGGCTCGCCTGGGGGATCGTATTCTGGCGGGTGACATGGTGCCAGGGGCACGCATTGCCGAATTGGGCTTGGCGAAAGAATTCAGCGTGAGCCATGGGCCAGTCCGGGAGGCGCTGCGCATTCTGGAGCGTGAGGGCTTGGTCACCATCCTGCCTCGACGTGGGGCGATCGTGAGTGAACTCAGTGCAACCGAGTTGCGGGAGCTGCTGGAGATCCGGGCAGGCCTGTTCGAAATCGTCGTGCGCAAATTGGTGGCACAGCCACAGCCAGACACGCTGCGGATGTTGCAAGCGGGAGTTGAGCGCTTGAGCCAATTGGCACGTGTGCCTGACGCGGGGGACGACTATGCCCAAACCACCTACAGGCTTCTGATTTTGTGTTCGCGGCAATCTGGCAATCGCCGCCTTCAAAACATGCTGACGGCGATTTCCTTGCAAACGCTGCGGTACAGCAAGCTGGGTTTGGCGTCGATGGAACGGCGCGAGCGCTCTGCGAGTTTGTGGCGCGATGCAGCGCAAGCCTTCGCCCGCGGTGATGTCGAGCGGATGGTGATGCTCACGCGCCAGCGCATTGATGAGTCTGCGCAAGAAGCAGCCCGTTTACTGGACGCAAAACTTGACGCAAAAGCGTCGACTGGAAAGTTGCCATGACACCCGCTTCCGAGACACTTGCACCAGCGCCCCTGGCAGGGCTCAAGGTGATCGAAATCTGCTCCACCATTGCGGGGCCCGCCTGTGCCCGCTTGCTGGCTGACTTCGGGGCCGATGTGATCAAAATTGAACCCCCTGAGGGCGATGCCGTGCGGCAGATGGGGCGGCACGTGGGTGATGTGTCCCTTTACGCGGCGTCCCTCATGCGCAACAAGCAGTCGGTTGTGCTGGACCTCAAAACCGAGGCTGGTCGCGACATCGCCCGTGCCCTGGTGGCCAAGGCCGACATCCTGGTTGAAAACAACCGGCCCGGTGTGATGGAGCGCCTGGGGCTGGGGTACGAAGCCCTGTCGGCCATCAACCCCGGTTTGGTGATGGTGCGCATCAGCGGCTATGGTCAAACCGGGCCTTATGCAGAACGTCCAGGTTATGGGGCGATTTGCGAAGCGGTGGGCGGCGTGCGGCATTTGACGGGTGACCCTGATCGTCCTCCTGCAAGGGTCGCCCTGGCCACGACGGACTACCTGTCTTCGGTGTACGCCGCGTTCGGTGCCATGACGGCGATCCACGCGCGCCGCGCCACCGGACGGGGTCAAGTGGTCGATGTGGCCCTTTATGAAGCTGCCTTCTCTCAGTTGGAGCCCATGGTGCCCGCCTACGAGAAATTAGGCACTGTGCCCATGCGTGAAGGGTCGAATTTGCCATCGATGGCGCCCAACAGCTCCTATCCCACGCAAGACGGCTGGGTGCTGATCGCGGCCAACAGCAACCCCACTTGGAAACGGTTGGTGGCCGTCATGGCCCAGCCAGCGTTATTGGAAGACCCTCGCTTTGAGTCCATCCAATCGCGGGGCAAGCCCGACAACATGAAAGCGCTCGACGCCTTGATTGCCACATGGACGCGCCAGTTCACATCGGCGCAACTCGAGGCGATGTTGCGTGACGGCGAAGTGCCAAGCACCCGGGTCTACACGATTGCCGACATCTACCAGGACCCGCACTTCCACGCGCGAGACATGCTGGTGCAAGTGCCCCATGATCGCTTGGGACACACCACCCAGAGTGGGGTCGTGCCCCGGTTGAGCCACACGCCAGGGCGCATCCGCCACACCGGCCCAGATGTAGGCGCTGATGGCTACCGTGTGCTCCACAACGAGCTGGGTTACAGCCCCGAAGCCATCCACGAGCTTGCCGCGCAGGGCGGTGTGCATTTACCGCCCCCACCACCGGAGACCCCATGAACACCACCCTTGATCCCACCCTGTGGGCGGTCAACCGCCGCGCGTCCTTGGGGCGTTTGGCGTTGGCGGCCTTAGGCTGCCTGACGTGCCCTGGGCTGGCGCGTGCACAGACCGCCTGGAAGCCCTCCCAAACCATCCATTACGGTATCGGTGTCGCCCCTGGTGGCTCTGTAGATTTGTACGCCAGGGGTGTGAAGCAAACCCTCGACAATTTGGGATTGGTCAATGGGCAAAGCATCGTCAACGAAAACAAGCCTGGTGCTGCGGGCTTGCTGATCTTGCAGGGCATGCAACGGGCGCGCGGCGATGCCCACCACCTGTCCACGTTCCACACGGGCAGCATTGCCGGGCAGGTGACTGGCATCCTCAAAGCTGACATGCGCGACTACGTGCCTGTAGCGATGTTGGTGGAAGAGACCAGCCTCATCGCGGTGCCCCACGATTCACCCATCAAAGGGGCAGGCGACCTGGTGAACATGCTTTTGCGTGACCCGAAAAGCCTGCGCATCGCCGTGGCGCCGCTGCGCGGCTTGAACACCCATTTGGCGATCGCCAAACCGCTCAAGATGGCGGGGGTCGCAGTGGGGCAGTTGACCGTGGTGCCCTTTCGCTCATCTGGCGAATCCATGAGTGCGCTGTTGGGCGGGCATGTGGACGTGGTATCCGCTACCAGCCCCACCATCTTGCCCATGGTCCAGGCCGGCAAGGTGCGGGTGATTGCCAGTGCGGCACCGCAGCGTGGCACAGGAGCCTTGGCCAGCGTGCCCACCTGGCGAGAGCAAGGTATTGCAGCCGACTACGTCAGCTACAACGGCGTGCTGTTGCCGCCGGGGGTCGATGCAGACCAAATCCGATTCTGGGAAAGCGCCTTGCAGCGCGTGGCCCAAGCGCCCGAATGGAAAGCCTTGGTCGAGAAGTCGGGCAACAAGCCCATGTTCAAAGGCTACGTGGATTCGCACCGTTACCTGGTCAAAGAACTCCAAGAAACACAAGCCCTGGTCGCTGATCTGGGGTCAGATTTGAAATGAGCACACCCATCATGCCAACTTCTTTTGAACCCTCTGGTGTATGGGCCACCGAACTGGCCGAGCTGCAATTGCGCAAGACCCAGGCGCGGGCGATGGGCGGGCCCGAGGCACTGGCCAAATTCAAAGCCAAAGGCCGCCTTAACGCCCGCGAACGCATTGCGCATTTGCTCGATGACGACACCTTCCGCGAATTGGGCAGTTTGAGTGGCAAAGGCTACTATCACCAAGACGGCAGTTTTGACCGCCTGGACCCGACCAATGCCATCGTGGGTACCGGCCGCATTGGAGGGCGCAAAGTGGCCTTGCATGTGGACGATTTCACCATCCGGGCAGGCTCATCGGAAGCCACCATCGCTGACAAATGGATCTACATCGAACGCCTGGCGCACCAATTGCGCATGCCTTTGGTGCGGCTGGTGGATTCGGCCGGTGGCAGCGTGAAGTTGCTGATGCAACTGGGGGGCACCAAGATCCCAGAGTACCCCAGTTGGCCCGCCCAGGAGCTGCTCAAAACCGTGCCTGTGGTGGGTGTTGCCCTCGGGGCGTGCGTGGGCCAAGGCGCCATCAAGGTGCTGAGTTCCCATTTTTCAGTGATGGTGCGCGACCAAGCGCAGGTGATGGCCGCTGGGCCTCATGTGGTCCTCCAGGCTTACGGGCAAGAGATCGACAAGAACGACCTCGGTGGCCACCTGGTTCACCGCAAAAGCGCGTTAGTGCACAACGAGGCCGAGGACGAAGCCGATGCGTTGGCACAAGTGCAGCGTTTCCTGAGTTACCTCCCACGCAGCGTGTTCCACACCGCGCCAGTGCTCACCCCGACCGATGACCCGCAGCGCGTGGACGAGGGGCTCAAAGACGTCATTCCCCGTGATCGCCGCAAGATTTACGATCCGCGCCGCATCCTGACTGGCGTGTTGGACCAAGGTTCAGTGTTCGAGATTGGTCGCTTCCAGGGGGGCTCGGTGATCACCGCCCTGGCCAGGCTCAACGGCATCCCCGTCGGGGTGATCGCCAATGACCCCAAGGTGCAAGGCGGTGCAATGACCGTGGCAGCCGCCTACAAAATGGAGCGCCACGTGCGGCTGTGCAGTCTTTTCGGCTTGCCCGTCGTCAATTTCGTGGACCAACCGGGTAACCAGACCGGACTGGACGCTGAAATTGGCGGTACCCTGCTTGGGGCCACGCGTGTCTCGCAAGCCTTGCACGAGTGCAAGTCGCCATGGGTGTCGATTTTGATCCGACGTTGCTTTGGCATGGCGGGTGCCATGCATGCCCCCAAATACGGAGAGTCCTTGAACCTTCGGTATGCTTGGCCTTCCGCCCGTTGGGGGTCGATCCCTATTGAGGGAGGCGTGATGGCCGCTCACAAAAGCGAGATCGAGTCCGCACCTGATCCCGCCGCCAAGCGGACAGAACTGGAAGCCTATTACCTGGCCATGACCTCGCCTTTTCGCACAGCGGAAAAATTCGGCATTCTGGACATCATTGATCCCCGCGAAACGCGCGGCATCCTTTGCGACTGGGTTGAAGACGCTTGGGAGCGCGTGCGCACAGACCGTTTACAAGCCTGACGTCAAGCCTGATGCCGACCTGACCCTGTACCCAGTTTGCGGTACACCGTGGCCCGACTGATGCCCAGCGCTTTGGCGGCTTGGGCCACGTTGCCCTTGGCCTGGTCAACGGCTTGCCGTATCAGGGTGGCCTCCACATCGCGCAAAGACGCATGGGTGTGACGCTCGCTGTGTGTCGTCCCGTGGTGTCCATTCGCCAGGTCGGCGGTGCCGACCCGCACTTGGAGCCGCATGCCTGACCACAAGGGGACCTCGATCACGGGTTGGCTTAACAGGGCAGCGTCAAAGATGATTTCCCAGGGCATCGCAAACAAGTCACCGCAGTGGGTCTGAGCGGGTGGCTGCAAAGCAGGCATCATCTGCCGAGCCACCGTGTTGCTGCCGATGATGTAGCCCTCAGCGTCGACTGCGATCAGTCCATCTGACTCGCTGGGGTGAAATTCCTGCAGTTGGCGAGACGACGACCCGCCCAAGGCACCGCTGTCTTGTGCCCAACGCAAACGCAACAGCAAGGCATGCGGTTGCTGTGCCAATAACGCCGCTTCGATGCGGTTGGCACATTGGGCGACCAGGTGTTTGAGTTCTGGTCGCTCGGGCACGTCCACACCCGTCAGGTCGAGCATGCCCACGCAGTGGCCTTGGGGGCCAAACACCGGCGCTCCAGCACAGGTGTAAGCCCCGTTGTCATTGAAGAAATGCTCACCTCGGTGCAGCCAGACCGGATGTTGCTCTTGCAATGCCGCACTGATGGCGGTGGTGCCGACAGCCCTTTCGGACAAATTGACGCCAATGCGCGTGATCACGCTGGCCCGTCGGTCCGTGCGGTCCACGGGGCCATCCACTTCGATCACCACACCGTCAGCATTGGTCAGGATCGCAAAGTAGCGCGTGTGTGCCATGGCATGCGCCAATTGCCCCAGCACGGGTCTTGCTGCCGCCACCAAGGGGCGACTGGCCTCCACCACCCGACGCATGCTTTGTTCACTCACCGCATCGAAATTCACCACGTCCACGGGCCTCAAGCCTTGCGTCAGGCACCGTTGCCAGGAGCGTGTGATCCAGTCCTCGACCCCATTATCAAGGTATGCGTTTGTTTGGCCTTCCGTCAGCAGGGACTGACGCGCGGCATGGATGCGCTCAAGTCGATGGGCGGCAGCACGGACAAGAGGACTGTTCATATGTTTAAATTTGAGGGTGTTCCTGCCGGGCTGCCGTGACCTAGGGTTTTGCCTAGACTGTGGCCTGAGCAGGCGTCAAACAATGCGTTGCGTAGCATAACGTCATTCACCTCAACTGGGATCATCCATGCAGGTCACCTTCCAGGTCAACGGCCAATCCGTCACCCTTGACACCGCGCCCCAAGCGCTGCTTGTGCAAGTGCTTCGCGAAAACCTCAAACTCACCGGGACCCACGTGGGCTGCGACACCTCGCAGTGTGGCGCGTGCACGGTGATGGTCAATGGGCGGGCTGTCAAATCCTGCAACACGCTGGCCGTGCAGCATGAGGGGGCTGAGATCACCACCATCGAGGGGCTGGCCAGCGCACAAGGCGAACTGCACCCGATGCAAGCCGCGTTCAAAGAATGCCACGGCTTGCAATGCGGGTTTTGCACTTCGGGCATGGTCATGAGCGCGGTGGCCCTGTGCCGAGAGCAGCCACAGGCCAGCGAGACCGACATCCGAGAGGCCCTCGAAGGCAACCTGTGCCGTTGCACGGGCTATCAGAACATTGTCAAAGCGGTTCACCAGGGTGCCGCCGCCATGGCCACAACCACGGCCACCCAGGTCGCAGCCTGAAAGGACACCTGAACCATGTACGCTTTCGAATACGCGCGTCCCAGCACCCTTGCGCAAGCTGCTGACCTGATTGCCGCAGGGGGGCAAGCCATTGCAGGCGGCCAGACCCTGTTGGCCTCCATGAAGCTGCGGCTGTCGGCACCAGCGCAGTTGGTGGATTTGGGGGGGATTTCTGACCTCAGGGGCATCCGCCGTGACGGCGAACACCTGGTCATTGGCGCCATGGCGCGCCATGCTGACGTGGCCACCGACCCTGTGGTGCGTGCCAACCTCCCTGCATTGGCTGAGCTTGCCGGTGGCATCGGTGACCGCCAAGTGCGCAGCTTGGGCACCTTGGGTGGCGCCGTGGCCAACAACGATCCGGCAGCATGCTACCCCGCAGCGGTGCTGGCCTTGGGCGCTACCGTTCACACCAACCGCCGCCAAATTGCCGCGGATGACTTTTTCCAAGGCATGTTTGCCACCGCGCTGGAAGAGGGCGAGTTGATCACGGCCATTGCCTTCCCTGTCACGCCGCGTGCGGCTTACCTGAAGTTCAAGCAAGCGGCTTCTCGTTTCGCCATGGTGGGTGTGTTCGTTGCACAGACGCCTGCGGGCGTGCGGGTAGCCGTCACGGGGGCAGGCCATGGCGTGTTCAGGCATGCCGCGCTGGAAGCTGCGTTGAACCAACAGTTCACCCCAGCGGCTGCCGCTGCTGTGGCCATCGAAGCCACTGATTTGAACGCCGACATCCACGCCACAGCCGCTTACCGCGCGAACCTGATCAGCGTGCAAACCCAACGTGCGGTGGCCCACATACTGGCCTTGGGTCAGCGTTAACCGATCACGACCTGACGCCACACCCCCGTGTTCACATCCATAGACGCGCTCAGCCTGGCACTGAGCGACATCGGCTATTTGGCGGACCGCCGTTTGGTCACCGCTGTGTTTCTGGCCCTCAAACTGCAGCGGCCGTTGTTGCTTGAAGGCGAGCCTGGCGTCGGTAAAACCGAGCTGGCCAAAGCCCTCTCTGCGGTGCTGCAGCGCCCCTTGCTGCGCTTGCAGTGCTACGACGGCATGGAGCAGCGAGAGGCGCTTTACGAGTGGAATTACGCGGCTCAACTGCTGCACATGCGGGCCGCAGAGGCCAGCCATCAAAGCCTTGATGCCATTGAGCAAGCGGTGTACCAAGACCGCTACCTGATCCGCCGCCCTTTGCTGCAGGCCCTGCAGACCCCGGCACCTGGCGCCGTGTTGCTGATCGATGAGGTGGACCGCGCTGACGAACCTTTTGAAGCCTTTTTGTTGGAATACCTGGGGGAGTACCAGGTCAGCATTCCTGAACTGGGCACCGTGTCGGCACAGGTACCCCCTGTCACCTTGCTCACCAGCAACCGCACCCGCGAGCTCAACGATGCCGTCAAACGCCGGTGTCTTTACCACTGGTTGGACTACCCCGACCAGGCGCGTGAATTGGCGATTGTGCGGGCCAGGGTTCCAGAAGTCAGTGCCGAGCTGGCACAGCAATTGACACAGTTCGTCAGCGCGTTGCGTACCGAGCCTGTGACAGGTGGGGCTGACGGCATTGGCGCTTTCAGCCGCCTGCCAGGCATCGCCGAAACCGTCGAGTGGGCCAAAGCCTTGGTGGCTTTGGACGCCCGCGCGCTGACGCCCGAACTGCTCGGTGACACCGCCGGTTTGTTGTTCAAACAACGAGAAGACCTGGCGGCACTCACCCCTGAGCTGTGTGTGAAGTGGTGTGGGGCAGTCCTGTCCACGGACTGATGCTGACAGATCAGCTCACGCTGCTGGGGCGTGCCCTGCGCCACGCAGGATTGCCATTGGACAGTGCCCGCATCGCCTTGGCGCAGCAGGCTGTGGCTTGGGTGGGCCTGCAGCACCGTGACGACCTGTGTGCCGCGCTGGAATCGGTGTGGGTCCAACGTGCTTCTGACCGTTGGCTGTTTCGGGACCTGTTCGCGGTGTGGTTTCGCGCCGTCTCGCCCCATGAAATGACCGGTGCAGAGGGGGCTGAGCCCGCCAGCCAGCACCAACGCGTGATGGATGCGCTCAGGGCTGCTCAGGCTGATGAGGCCACCCCTGGTCTGACCGCAGCCCCACAGGCCCCCGCTCATGAAGAGCCCCTCACGGTTGGCCTGCGCGCCAGCGAGATGGAACGCCTTCAACACGCCGATTTCAGAAGCCTGAATGCGCAGGAATACCGGCAAGTCACTGGGCTTGCGCGCGACATCCCGCTGCCCATGCCCACCGTGGCGTCGCGGCGCAGCCACCCATCGGCACGGGGTGGGCGGCTGCACTGGGCAGGGGTGATGCAACAGGCCGCGCAAACCGGCGGCGAGATGCTGCGCCTGCCCCGGCTGCGGCGGCGAACAACGCCGCTGCCTTTGCTGGTGCTGATCGATGTTTCGGGTTCCATGGAACGCTATGCCCGGATGCTGCTGGCCTTTTTGCATGCCGCCACCCGACCCTTGAAACAGTGCGAGGTGTTTGCCTTTGGCACCGCGCTCACCCACCTCACGCCCGCGTTCGCTGAGCAAGAGGTGGACGCCATGCTGGCGGCCTGCGACCAACGCATCACCTCGTTCGCAGGCGGAACCCGCATCGGCGATGCGCTGGCCACGCTGCGCCTGCGCCATGCCCGTGCGCTGATCGGGCACCGCAGCGTGGTGTTGTTGATCACGGACGGGTTGGACACTGGCTCGCCAGCGGCGCTGGCCGGCGAGATGGCTTGGCTGCGTCGCCACAGCCGCCGTGTGCTGTGGCTCAACCCCTTGATGCGTTTTCAGGGCTATGCGCCGCAGGCCAGAGGGGCTGCGGTGCTGCATGCCCATGCCCACGCCATGCTCGCGGTGCACAACCTGCATCACCTGAGGCAATTGGCGCTGAGCTTTGCGGGACTGCTGTCTCGCTGAGGCGATCCGCAATACGGTTCAAAATACGGCTTGAACCAGAAGGAATGACCATGGACATGCAAGGCAGCCGCCAACTCGCCGTCACCCAGCAGCAAGCCTGGGACGCGCTGAACGACCCCGACGTGCTCAAACGCTGTATCGCAGGCTGCGAAAAGGTGGAAGCGACTGGCGAAGACCAGTACGCCATCGGCATGGCGCTGAAGATCGGCCCCGTGGCGGCCCGCTTCAACGGCAACATCAAGCTGACTGACCTGGTGCCGCCCCAGAGCTACACCTTGACGTTTGACGGTCAGGGCGGTGCTTCAGGTTTTGGCAAAGGCACCGCCAGCGTCACGCTGACGCCAGCGGCCGATGGCGCACCCACCTGTGAGTTGGCCTACACCGTGCACGCCAGCGTGGGGGGCAAGATTGCACAATTGGGGCAGCGCTTGATCGACGGCGCGGCCAAGTCGATGGCGGAAGACTTTTTCAAGCGCTTTGACGAAGAGATGCAGCAGCACCAGGCAAAGAATGCCGCTTTGGGGGATGAATCAAACGCTTCTGATTTGATAGCAAACAATGCCGTAGAAAAAGGCGTAGACAAAGCGGCAGAGGCCAAATTTGACCCGATCTCTGATTTCAAAATGCCTTGGTGGGGTTGGGCTGTGGCGGCTGTGCTTGCCGCAGGCGTGCTGGTGTATCTGGTGGACTGAGGAGGCACCATGGAAAATTTAGACGTGGTGGTCTTGCGCACCTTGCGCGACTGGCGACTCAAAGGGCAGCGTGCGCTGTTGGCCACCGTGGTGAGAACCTGGGGCAGCTCACCGCGCCCTGTCGGCTCCATCATGGCCCTGTGCGAAGACGGTGCCGTGGTGGGTTCGGTGTCGGGTGGCTGCATTGAGGACGACCTGATTTACCGCTTCACCAAAGCCTACGCCCAAGCTGGGGCTGCCGCGCCTGAAGGTGAAATCCCTGCTGGCCCGCCAGGTTTCGTGAAATACGGTGTGACGGCTGACGAGGCTCACCGCTTCGGGTTGCCGTGTGGTGGCACTTTGGAGCTGTTGCTGGAATACGACCCCGAGGCTTCCCGTTTGGCGGAGCTGGTGACGCAACTGGAATCGGGCCAGCTCATGCAGCGCTCGGTGCGCTTGAGTGACGGGCAGGTTACGCTGGCGGCGGCTTCAGCGCCCTCAGAACTGTCGGTGTCGGCCACTGCTTTGGTCAACACCTTTGGCCCGGAATACCGCATGCTGTTGATCGGCGCCGGGCAGCTGACCGAGTACCTCGCGACGATGGCCTTGTTCAGCGGGTTTGACGTGACGGTCTGTGATCCTCGCGAGGAGTACCGTGGGGCTTGGCGGGTGGCGGGTGCCAAAGTGGTCAGCGACATGCCCGATGACGTGGTGCAGGCGTTCCGCCCTGATCGCCGCAGTTGTGTGGTGGCCTTGACCCATGACCCCAAGTTGGACGACCTGGCGCTGCTGGAGGCACTGAAGACCGATGCCTTTTACGTCGGCGCCATTGGCAGCCGCCGCAACAATGAAGTCCGCAAAGTGCGCATGATCGAACATTTTGAGCAGACCGCTGAATCGCTGGAGCGGCTGCGTGGCCCCATCGGCATTTACATTGGCAGCAAGACGCCGGCAGAAATCGCCGTCAGTGTGATGGCCGAAATTTTGGCCGTGAAAAACGGGGTGACCTTGCCACGAGACATGGCCGTCGCCACCGCC
>CAZHDP010000054.1:0-12741 GCA_964531605.1 uncultured Burkholderiaceae bacterium
GCACGGGCAAAGCGGTGGGCGTGCCGCTGACCATCACCCTCAAGGTGGTCAACACCAACGCCAGTTGCGCGTCTCTGGCAGGCTTTGCCGTGTATTTGTGGCACTGCGACCAGCTTGGCCGCTACTCGCTGTACTCGGCAGGCGCTACCGGCGAAAACTACCTGAGAGGGGTGCAGCTGACCGACAGCACGGGTTCGGTCACGTTCACATCGATCTTTCCAGCCTGCTACTCGGGCCGCTGGCCTCACATCCACTTTGAGGTGTTTTCAAGCCAAGCCGCAGCAACGACGGGCCGCAGCGCCATCAAAACGTCACAGTTGGCCCTGCCCGCGACCGCCTGCAGTGCCGTGTTCGCTACCAGCAACTACACCGGTAGCGTCAGCAACTTCTCTCAAGTGAGTCTCGCCACAGACAACATCTTCAGCGACGGCTATGCCCTGGAGATGCCCAGCATCACTGGCGACGTGAGCGCCGGTTACGCTGTGAACCTTCAAGTCGGCGTGGCCGTCTGAGTTGACGACAAGGCGCGTGGCCTCACGCGCCTACGTTGCGCATCCAGTCTGCGGTCTGGAAAAACGATTCCTTCAGTCGGCTGCGCAAGTCGGCGTTGACGCCCACTTCGCCCATGGCTTGGTCCATGCACGCCACCCACTGGTCGCGCTCTTTGATGCCGATCTTGAATGGCATGTGGCGCATGCGCAGACGGGGGTGGCCAAACTGTTCGGTGTAGTACTGCGGGCCACCTAACCAACCGCACAAAAACCAAAACAACTTTTGCCGCGCAGCATCCAACGTGCTGCCATGCGCTGCACGCAATTCGGCGTAGCTGGGTTCCAAATCCATCAGGTCGTAAAAGCGGTCTACCAACGATTGGACTACCGCTTCACCACCGATCCACGCGAATGGGGGTTCGACAGGGGCGCGTTCTTGTATTTGCATGGTATTTCAGTGCCTTTCGGCTTATTCTGCATGGTTTTGTTGCTATTCATTCAATAGCAAACTGACTCAGGAATGAGATTGTCGCAGCGTCTCCATCACCGGGCGGGTTAACACCTCGCGCAAACTCCACCATCCTGCGCCCAGGGCCAACACAGCACCCGCCAGGGCACCCGCCAGGGGCACCCAGGGGGCGGCCGTCCAAGTGAATTCAAACACATAGCGGGCCAGTGCCCAGCCCACAGCCACGCCGGCCACCGAAGCCAAGCCACCAGCCAGCAGGCCCACACCGGCCAGCTCGGCATGCTGCACTTGCCGCAACAACCGTCCAGGTGCACCCAGGGCCCGCATGATGGCAAATTCACGGGCACGCTCTTCACGCGTCGCACCAACTGCTGCGACCAAGACCACCAGACCCGCCGCCAACGCAAAGCCAAACAGGAATTCCACGGCACGGATGACCTGGTCCAACACCCCCTGCACCTGGTTGATGGTGAGGCTCATGTCCACATTGGTCACGTTCGGAAACTGGCGCACCAGCGCGTTGTCAAACCCCTTGACGGCTGGCGCACGAAAGGCTGTCATGTAGGTGGCAGGCACGTTGGCGAGCTGGCTCACGGGGTACATCACGAAAAAGTTGGCCCGCATCGAGCCCCAGTCCACCTTGCGCAAACTGGTTACCTTGGATTCGGTTTGCAGACCGCCCATGTCAAAACGCAGGGTGTCGCCCAGCTTCAGGTTCAAGGTTTTGGCGATGCCGTCTTCCACGCTCAAGCCACCCGCCTCTTCCTCGGTCCACTGCCCACCCACCAACAGGTTGTGCGGGGGCAGCTTGGCGCTGTGGGACAGGTTGAATTCACGGTCGACCAGCCGTTTGGCGCGGTCATCGGTGTAGCTGTCGGGTGACACGGCGCTGCCGTTGATGGCCACCAGGCGCCCACGGATCATCGGAAACCAGTCGTACTGCGTCACACCCGCCTCGCGCAGCTGCGCCTGAAAGGCCTCGCCTTGATCCGGCATGATGTTGATCACAAAACGGTTGGGCGCGTCAGGTGGCGTGGCCTTGCGCCAACTGCTGACCAGGTCAGTGCGCAACAGCACCAGCAACACCAAGGCGAGCAAGCCCACGGCCAGGGCGCTGGTTTGCACCACGGTATAGGCAGGCCGGGCTGACACTTGCCGTGTGGCCAGCACCAACCAACGCGGGGCGGTGTCTTCTTTGACCACACGCCGCAGCAGCTTGACGCACCACCAGCTCAGCACCGCGAACACGACCACCGCGCCCGCAAATCCACCCACGGCGATCAACCCCAGCTTGAGGTCTGCGCTGACCACCAACAACAAAGCAGCAAAGCCCAGTACACCGATGCTCAACACCGCCACAGAGGTCGGCTTCAAGCCGCCCACATCACGTCGGATCACCCGCAAAGGGGGCACCTGGGCCAACTGCAACACCGGCGGCAAACCAAAGGCCATCAACAGCGTGAGCCCCACGCCCACACCCACCAGTGCGGGCCATGCGGTGGCGGCGGGCAAACTGGCGTCGACCAAACCGGCGAGCAACACGACAAACACATGGTGCACGGCGTAGCCGATGACCACACCCAGGCCGCTGGCCATCAAACCCACCAAGGCAAACTCCAGCGCGTAGCTGCTGGCGATGGTGCGTTGGCTCAGCCCCAACACGCGCAGCATGGCGCACTGGTCCAGGTGCTTGGCGGCAAAAGCGCGGGCGGCCAAAGCCACGGCCACAGCGCTCAACAAAGCCGACAACAAGGCCACCAGGTTGAGGAATTTTTCAGCGCGGTCCAAGGTTTGGCGCATTTCGGGACGGCCACTCTCCAGCGACTCGATGCGCACGCCGCGCAGGCTGGGGTCGGCGTTGTCTTTCAGCGCCGCCTGGGCCCATGCCACGAAGCGGGCCACATTGGCCTCCGCGTTGGGTCCTTGACCAGCCACGGCCAACCGGTAACTGACGCGGCTGGCAGGTTGCACCAGTTGGGTGGCGGCCAAATCGGTCATGTTCAGCATCACCCGGGGCGCGAAATTGACAAAGCCCGCACCGCGATCAGGCTCCAACACAATGACCTTGTCGATGACGAACGAGGCCTCGCCCAGCAGCAGCGTGTCACCCACTTTCAACGCCAAAGCGTCCAGCAAGCCCTCACCCACCCAAGCTTTACCGGGTGGGGGAATGTCTTGCGTGACGTGACCAACCACACCCTCGCCCGTTTGGTAGGCAATTTGCAGGCGCCCACGCAGGGGGTAAGCGGTGGTCACCGCCTTGAGCGCGACCAGTTTTGCCGCACCACCTTGCGCATCGGTGGCGCGCGCCATGGTGGGAAAGCCCAAATGCGCCGTGGTCTGCAGACCCAGGGCTTGTGCTTGGTCAATGAACGCCTTGGGCGTGGGCTGGTCACTTTGGACCACCGCATCGCCCCCCAACATTTGTCGCGCATCGCGTTGCAGGCCATGTTTCAGGCGATCAGCAAAAAAGCCCACCGCGGTCAACGCCGCCACGGCCAGTGTCACCGCGACGATCAGCAGGCGCAAGTCGCCCGCGCGCACATCGCGCCACAGGGTGCGCCAGCCCAGGCGCATGAAATCAGGGAACATCATTTGCAGACCACCGTTGTTGCGTTCACATTATTCACGTGCCGTGTGAAGAGACTGAATGAAGAGACTGAAGCGACGGGGGCGGGCTCACCACCAGCGGATCGGGCACTTGGGCGTGCAGGTTGAGCGCCTCAAAGCAGCTGGCCAGGTACTCTACGCAGGCACGCACCTTGGCCGACTTGGTCAGGCGGGCCGGATAGACCGCCCACACGTTGGCCACTTGCCGCACCTCTGGCAGGACCTGCACCAGTTGCCCGGATTGCAGCAAAGGCCCCACGTCCCACAAGGACCGCAACACGATGCCACGCCCGTCCACGGCCCATTGCACGGCGATCTCGCCGTTGTTGGTGGACAAGGGCCCGGTGACCTTGACCACCGATTCCGGGGTACCTGCCCTCAGACCCTCACGCACCCGCCACACGCCGAAAGGGTGATCGCGCTCTTTGATGACCAAACAATCGTGGTTGACCAGATCGGCCAAGCTGCGGGGGTGGCCTCGACGTGCCAGGTATGCGGGGGCCGCACACAGGACGCGGTGGTTGTCGGCCAGGCGACGGGCCACCAGGTGAGGTGAAATCTCGTCACCCACGCGCACGTCCAGGTCAAAGCCCTCGGCGGCCACGTCCACCACACGGTCGAACACCTCCAACCGCACTTGCAGGCTGGGGTAGCGTTCCACCATGTTGGAAATCATCGGTGCGACGATGTTGCGCCCAAAGCCAAAGCTCGTGCTCACGCGCAACGAGCCTTTGGGCGTGCTTTTGGTGACCGACACCTCTTGCAGCAGCTGGTCCACCTCGTCAAGGATGCGCACCGCCCAGTGAAAGACCCGCTCACCTTCTTCGGTGACCGTGACCCGGCGCGTGGTGCGCTGCAGCAGCTTGACCGCCAAGCTCTCTTCCAACAAACGGATGCGCTTGCTGACATAGGCCACCGACGTGCCCAGCTCGTCTGCAGCGGCCGCAAAACTGGCTTTGCGCGCCACCACGGTGAACACACGCAAGTCGTCATTGTTGAGAGATTTATGCACGATTTGTTGACAATGCGTTCACAGTTGCCGGATTGTATGTTTTTCGTAAGCGACGAAAATACCCTGCAAACCTTTTCATCCCCGTCATCAAGGAACCTGATCATGAGCAAACCGTTCAACATTGCAGTCATCGCCGGCGACGGCATCGGCCAAGAAGTCATGCCCGAAGGTTTGCGCGTGCTTGAGGCCGCCGCCAAACGTTTCGGCATTCCCTTGCAGTTCAACCATTTCAACTGGGCCAATTGCGACTACTACGCCAAAACCGGCCAGATGATGCCCGACGACTGGAAGGCCCAGTTGCAACCGATGGACGCCATCTTTTTCGGCGCAGTCGGCTGGCCCGCGACGGTGCCCGACCATGTGTCTTTGTGGGGCTCGTTGCTGAAATTCCGCCGCGAATTTGACCAGTACATCAACCTGCGCCCTGTGCGTCTGTTCGATGGCGTGCCCTGCCCTCTGGCTGGACGCAAGGCCGGTGACATTGATTTCTTCGTCGTGCGCGAAAACACCGAAGGCGAATACACCAACCTCGGCGGCGTGATGTACCCCGGCACCGATCGCGAAATCGTCATCCAGGAAACGGTGATGTCCCGCCACGGCACTGACCGTGTGCTGAAGTTCGCGTTTGAATTGGCCAAGACCCGTGCACGCAAACACGTGACCGTGGCCACCAAGTCCAACGGCATCGCCATCAGCATGCCCTGGTGGGATGGCCGTGCCGACGCTGTGGCCGCAGGCTACCCCGACATCACCACCGACAAGCAGCACATCGACATTTTGTCGGCGCGCTTCGTGCTGCAACCCAACCGCTTTGACGTGGTGGTGGCCTCCAACCTGTTTGGCGACATCCTCTCTGACTTGGGCCCTGCATGCACTGGCACCATCGGTCTGGCCCCTTCCGCCAACCTGAACCCTGAGCGCGACTTCCCCAGCTTGTTTGAGCCTGTGCACGGCTCTGCACCGGACATCTTTGGCAAAAACATCGCCAACCCGGTGGCCATGATCTGGTCTGGCGCGCTGATGCTGGACTTCCTGGGCAAGAGCACAGGCCCTTGCCGCGAAGCCCACGATGCCATCGTCAAAGCCATTGAGCAGGTGCTGGTTGCGGGTCCGCGCACGGCAGACCTGGGCGGCACCGCAAACACCACCGAGATGGGCAAAGCCATCGCGGCTCTGGTGGCGTAACGCCACGGCGACACACAGAACAACCATCGGAGACAACCATGACGCCCCCCTTCACCCACACGCCAACGTCAGCCGTGAGCCGACGAAAATTTGTGGCCGGTGCCGCCGCTGCACTGGCCTTGCCAAGCGCGCCGGCGCTGGCTGCAGAGTATCCAGAGCGGGCCATCAACTTCATTTGTCCATGGCCAGCGGGCGGGACTGCTGACCAGACCATGCGCGCCCTTTGCGCGGCGGCCAGCAAGGTGCTGGGGCAATCGATTGCGGTGGACAACAAGGTGGGGGCGTCAGGCATGATCGGCGCGAAAGCGCTGGCCAGTGCCAAGCCTGATGGGTACACCGTGGGGCAAATCCCGATCTCGGTCACGCGCTTCTCGCAGCTTGGCACGGTGGCACTCGACCCGTTGAAGGATTTCAGCTATATCGCCCGCACCTCGGGGCAAACCTTTGGCATCGCGGCAGGCGCCAACACGCCTTGGAAAACCTTGGCTGAAATGGTGGCCTTTGCCAAAGCCAACCCCGACCGCGTGACCTACGCACACGCGGGCATCGGTGGCGCAACGCACGTCGGCATGGAAGAGTTTGCAGCGGCCGCAGGCATCCAACTGCGCCATGTGCCCTACAAGGGTGGCGCAGATGCCCTCAACGGGGTGCTGGGCGGGCAAGTGGATTTGCTGGCCGATTCCAGCAGCTGGGCGCCGCATGTGGAAGCAGGCAAACTCAAGCTGCTGGCCACTTGGGGCGAACAACGTGTGCCGCGCTTCAAAGACGCCCCCACACTCAAAGACGCCGGGTTCAACGTGGTGGTAGATGCCCCCAACGGCATCGGCGCACCCAAGGGCTTGGACCCCGCCGTCCTGAAAAAACTGCGTGACGCCTTCCGCGTGGCGGTGGCCAGTCCAGAGTTCAAAAACGCGTGCGACAAGATCGATGCCCCAGTCTTGTACCTGGATGGCCCCGACTACGAAAAGTACGTGACCGAGGTCTACAAAAAAGAAACGGTGCTGATCGAACGCCTCAAACTGCGCGAGCTGATGAAAGGCTGATCGCGATGACCACAGCTGCTCTGGCCACTGCGGTGACCTCCCCCCTGATCCGCTTGCACGCCCATGACAACGTGCTGATCGCCAAAGACGCGTTGTCGTTGGGGCAACACCTGCCCGAGTTTGACCTGCGTGTGCGGGCCCAAGTCCCGGCGGGGCACAAAATCGCAGCGCAAGCCATCACAGCCGGCACACTGGTGCGCAAGTACGACACGGTGATCGGCAGTGCAGCGCGCGACATCGAGGCCGGGGAGCATGTGCACACCCACAACCTCAAGCTGGTGGACTTTGACCGAGACCCCGGTTTTTGCCAAGACGTGCGCCCCGTGGCCTACGTGCCCAAAGCAGAGCGCGCCACATTCATGGGCATCGTGCGACCTGATGGCCGCGTGGCTACACGCAATTTCATCGGCATATTGGCCTCGGTGAACTGCTCATCGTCGGTCATCAACAACATCGCCGCGTGGTTTACCCCAGAGCGGCTCAGCGCCTACCCCAACGTGGATGGCGTGGTCGCCTTTGCGCAGACCAGCGGCTGCGGCATGTCGTCACCCAGTGAGCATTTTGACGTGCTGCGCCGCACCCTCGCGGGCTATGCCCGGCACCCCAATTTGGCGGGTGTGCTGGTGGTGGGCCTGGGCTGCGAACGCAACCAGGTGGCCGATTTGGTCGCCTCGCAAGGCTTGGCACCCAGTGCCTTGATGCGCACCCTGGTAATGCAAGACACGGGTGGCACGCGTGCCACCATTGCCGCAGGGGTCGAGGCCATCCTGGCGATGCTGCCTGCGGCCAACGCCGTCCGACGTGAGCCGGTGTCGGCCAGCCACATCAAAATCGGCCTGGAATGCGGCGGGTCAGATGGCTTTTCAGGCATCACGGCCAACCCGGCCCTGGGTGCTGCCATGGACATCCTGGTGCGCCACGGTGGTACGGCCATCCTGTCCGAGACCCCAGAGATTCATGGCGTGGAATACATGCTGACCCGGCGTGCAGTCACCCCTGAAGTGGGTCAAAAAGTGCTCGATCGTCTGACTTGGTGGGAACACTACACCCGAGGTCACAACGCGCAGTTCAACGGTGTGGTCGGTCACGGCAACCAACAAGGTGGACTCGCCAACATTTTTGAAAAATCCCTCGGCTCTGCCATGAAGGGTGGCACCACGCCCTTGCAAGCGGTGTACGAATACGCCGAGCCGATTGACAAGGCGGGGTTCGTGTTCATGGACTCACCGGGCTACGACCCCGTGGCGGTCACCGGGCAAATCGCCAGCGGCGCCAACCTGATTTGTTTCACCACCGGTCGCGGCTCGATGTTTGGTTCCAAACCTGCGCCCACCCTCAAACTCGCCAGCAACAGCGCCATGTTCCGCAAGCTGGAAGAAGACATGGACATCAACTGTGGGCAGGTGCTCGATGCCGGCGTCAGTGTGGAGGCCATGGGCCAGCAAATTTTTGAACACATCCTGCGCGCCGCCTCTGGCGAACGCACCAAAAGCGAGTTGCTCGGCCTGGGCGACCACGAATTCGTGCCTTGGCACGTAGGCATCGTGAGCTGACGCGCCACGCCGTCGGGTGGCGTGTGGTGGGTCAATCCCTGGACGTGGGCTTGGGGCCCGCCAATGCGGGCTGCATCACCAGCCGCTCGGGCGCGGTGAAACACATGAAATGCTTGTTGGTTGCGCGACCCACGGCGCACAGGTTCAGCGCCTGAGCCACTTGGTAACCCATTTGGGTGATGCCGCTGCGAGACACGACCAGGGGTACGCCCATTTGGGCTGATTTGATGACCATCTCGCTGGTCAAACGACCTGTGGTGTAGAAGAGTTTGTCTGCGCCACTCCGCACTCGGGGAGGCTGCATCCACAGCCACCCAGCGATGGTGTCCAAGGCGTTGTGACGGCCCACGTCTTCCACAAACAGCAACATCTCGTGCCCGCCGTTGGCCATGTCAAACAAGGCGCAGCCATGCACCGAGCCCGCTGATTTGTAGGTGCTTTCTTGCAAACGGATGGTGTTCAACACACCATAGAGTTGCGCCTGGGTGAATTGGGCATCGGCCACCGGGGGGAGTTTCACGGCGTCGATTTCATCGAGCAAGGCACCGAACACGCTGCCCTGGCCGCAGCCGGTGGTGACGACTTTTTTGGCCGTGCGGGCTTCGATTTCGTCAATGCCCGAGCGGGTCTTGACGGCCGCAGCGCCAGCCCCCTCCATCAGCCCCTCGCCCAGGTCCCAATCCACCGTGATGGACTCGATGTCGTCCACTGAACGCACCAAGCGCTGGTTGCGCAAGTACCCCAACACCAACAGTTCGGGGCTGGCACCCAGGGTCATCAAGGTGACCAGTTCTCGCTTGTCCACGTACACCGTGAGCGCGCGCTCGGCAGGGATCGAGATGGTTTGCGGCTCACCATGCTGGTTCACCGCCTGGATGGTTTGTGTGAGGGGCGCGCGGGCCTGGGTCAAATGGGGCAGTGGCATGGGCTGTTCACAATGAAAATGCCAGCAATGCCCAAGGGCAGTTGCTGGCACATCACAAGGGTTGGAAGGGCTTGGGTCAGGACTTTTTAGCCACTGCCGCCGCTGGTGTAGCAGCAGGCGCAGAAGCCGCGCCTGCTGGCGAGTACGCAAACGGTCCTGGATCAGCACAAGGCGGCGTCTCTTTGGCAGGCTTCACATCTTTGCCATTGGCTTTGGCTGTTTTGGCGGCGTGAGCTGCCACTTTGTCTTGAGATTTGCACAGCAAGAAAGCATCCTTCTTGCCAGCCCACGCTGTTTTGGCCGCGGCTTCAGCCGCTTTGGCCTTGGCTTCGTCGCTCAACTCAGGCGTTGGAATTTTGGCCATGGCCACGGCAGCCAGCACACTCAGGCCCAGAGAAAACACTACTTTTTTCATAGCAACAACCTTAAGCAGATACTGCGGGATGAGGGGTTTCAGGGCTTGATCCGCCACCAGACACAGCAGGCACGCTGCGTTGCGCTGGGATCTTGCCCGCCTTGATGTCGTTCAACCACAGTTCATGGTGTTCTTTCGCCCAACCTTCGCTGACATAGCCTGTTCTCATGGCGCTGTAAGCGCCTCGCATGCCCACGGTGCCCATGTAAATGTGCCCGATGAGCAGGGCCATCATCCAGATTGCACACACCGCATGGATCATGTGGGCCACCTGCATCTCGCCACGCAGCAACCCTAACCCAGGGATCAGTTTGTCCAAAATCAAACCCGTGGTGACGACCACGATGCCTGGGATGGTGATGCCCCACCAGAACAAACCTTTTTCACCGCCATTGAACCGATGGGATGGGATCTCATGCCCACCCAGCAGACCGCCGGCCTTGGACACCCAGACCAAGTCGGCCTTGCTGGCGATGTTGTCTTTGATGAAAGTCAACACGATCACCGTGAGGGACACTGCAAAGAGCGGCCCCATGAAGTTGTGGACGTTTTTCAAGGCGTAAGTCAGCCAGCCAAACAGGGCCGTACCGATCACCGGCAGGATGAGGGACTTGCCAAACGCCATCACGAAACCCGAAATGGCCAAGGCACAAAACGCAATGGCGTTGGACCAGTGCGCAGCGCGCTCAAACGGCGTGAAACGCTCGATCTTGAGGCCAGCGTCAGGGTGGTCTTCACCCATGCGGCCTTTGGCCACAAACAGCAGCGCCAAAGCCAAGGCAGAGATGGCAATCAGTGCACCACCGTAGGGGATGATCCAGTTGTTGCGCACCTGACGCCACGCCTCTCCGGCATTGGTCAAGCGAGAACCGGGGTATTGCACAAAGGGCTGAATCAGCACGCCTGCTTCGGGGGCCTGGGTGACCGGCAGGCTGCTGTAGCCCGCTTGGCCCTGGCCGACCTGACGCCACACGGGCGCGTTGTTGCCGGGTTGCACCTTGGCGCGTTCGCCGTTGGTTTGGTTCAAGTAGTTGGGGTCGGCACTGGCGTCGGGCTTGACCTCAGGCTTGACGTCCTGGATGTTCACGCTTTGGATGCCTGCGGTCTGCGCCGTGGCCATGCCGCAGGTGCCTGCCAAGAGCGTCAATGCCAACAATGTTGAGCGAAGCATGAATGCTCTCCTCGGTTATTTGGCGGGAGCTGGTTCGGTCAGCGCAGCGCGGGAGTATTCGTTTTGACCATACTGGCCACGGGCCTTCAAGGCTTGCTCCCAGCTGGTTTTGTCCCCCGCCTTCCAGCCCGCGACCGTGAACGGTGCCGAGCCGGTGCCCGCGTAGGGCGCTTGGTCCAGCTTGCCAGCGCCTGCCGTCTGAGGCTTTTCGCTGCAAGCGGCCAAAGCCAGCACAGCACCGAGCAGCACGCCTTTGATCACTGTGTGGTGCTTCATGATTTGGCTCCGGCAGGTGCAGGTGGCTGACCCGCTTGTTTGGACCCATAGGCGGTGCCCCAACCCCAGACTTCAGCGCCCTTGCCACGTTGGACCACGCGGGTGCGGAAGATGTCGGCCACCACGTCACCATCACCCGCCAGCAGGGCTTTGGTGGAGCACATCTCGGCGCAAGCAGGCAACTTACCTTCGGCCAAACGGTTGCGCCCGTATTTTTCAAATTCAGCCTGGCTACCGTGCTCTTCAGGGCCACCGGCACAGAAGGTGCATTTGTCCATCTTGCCGCGCACACCGAACGTGCCTTGCGATGGGAACTGCGGCGCACCGAAAGGACAGGCATAGGAGCAATAACCGCAGCCGATGCAGACGTCTTTGTCGTGCAATACCACGCCCTCGTCGGTGCGGTAGAAGCAGTTGACCGGACACACGGCCATGCAGGGTGCATCTGAGCAGTGCATGCAAGCGACCGAGATCGATTTTTCACCTGGCACGCCGTCATTGAGCGTGACCACGCGGCGACGGTTCACACCCCAAGGGACTTCATGCTCGTTTTTGCAAGCGGTGACGCAACCGTTGCATTCAATGCAGCGCTCTGCATCGCAAACAAATTTCATTCTTGCCATGACTGCTCCTTAGGCTTTCTCGATGTCGCAAACGGTGGTCTTGGATTCTTGCATCATCGTGACGCTGTCGTAACCATAAGTCGTGGCAGTGTTGACCGCCTCACCACGCACCACAGGTGCAGCGCCGCTGGGGTAGTAAGCCAGCATGTCAGCACCTTGCCAACGACCAGAGAAGTGGAAGGGCATCCAGACGGTGTCTGCCCCCACGCGCTCGGTCACCAAAGCTTGCACATTGAGGCGTGCGCCGGTCGCGCCCTTGAGCCACACGCGCTCGCCGTTGCGGATGCCACGCGCCGCAGCGGTCTTGGGGTTGATTTCGACGTAAGCCTCTTGCTGCAACTCGGCCAGCCAGGGGTTGGAACGGGTTTCTTCGCCGCCGCCTTCGTACTCGACCAAGCGGCCCGACGTCAGCACCAGCGGGAACTTCTCGTGCACCTTGTCAGCGATGTTCTTTTGCTGGATGGTCTTGTACAGCGTGGGCAAGCGCCAAAACGCCTTTTTGTCGTCATGGGTGGGGTACTTGGCTTGCAAATCAGCGCGGTTGCCATACAGCGGTTCGCGGTGCTGCGGAATGGGGTCAGGGAAGTTCCACACCACGGCGCGGGCCTTGGCATTGCCAAACACGTGACAACCGTGGTTTTGCATGACCACGCGGATGATGCCACCGGAATTGTCGGTCTTCCAGTTTTTGCCCTCGGCAGCTTTTTGCTCGGCTTCGGTCAGCTCGTCCCACCAGCCCAATTTTTTGACCAACACGTGGTCAAACTCCGGGTAACCGGTGGTGATGTCAGCGCCCACAGAGTGCGAGCCATCTTCGGCCAACAGGCTCTTGCCATCGCGCTCGACGCCGAAGTTCGCACGGAAGTTACCGCCTCCGTCCATCACGTGTTTGGAGGTGTCATACAGGTTCGGGCTGCCAGGGTGTTTGAGTTCCGGTGTGCCCCAGCAAGGCCAAGGCAGACCGAAGT
>CAZHDP010000055.1:0-12669 GCA_964531605.1 uncultured Burkholderiaceae bacterium
TGGCTTCGACCTGCGGCGTGCCAGTCACGCACAGGATGATCACGTCAGACTCTGCTGCGAGGGCCTTGGGCGTTGGGCGGGTCGTCACGCCTGCGGCCTTCAACTGGTCCAGCGGCTGGTTGCCGGGGTGGTCCAGCACCTTCAAGGCGTGGCCGTGTTTGACGATGTTGGTGGCGATGCCGTGGCCCATCAGGCCAATGCCGATCATGCCGATGTGTTGCATGGTGTGTTCTTCCTGTTCAGTGGTGGCGGTTCAGCATCACGCCGAACGCGCTGACGGATGTTAGCGGCCTTTGCGCTGGCGCCATGCCGCGAAGTCGTCTTTGGACTGGGGATCGGTGGGCGGGTACAGCCCAATGATGCTGCGGCCCTTGAGCACCTCTTCTGTCACAAAGTCTTCAAATGCCGTCATCTCGACGGCTTCTGCCGCCACCTCATCGGCAATGGCTGCCGGAATCACAATCACCCCTTCTTTGTCACCGACCACCACGTCGCCGGGCCACACCGCCACATCGCCGCAACCCACCGGGACGTTGATGTCCAAGGCCTGGTGCAAGGTCAGGTTGGTGGGCGCGCTGGGGCGCTGGTGGTAGGTCGGAAAGTTCATCTGGCCGATCTCTGGCGAGTCACGAAAGCCGCCATCGGTCACCGCACCTGCCGCACCCCGCACCATCAAGCGCGTGATCAAGATGGAACCCGCTGACGCAGCCCGTGCGTCTTTGCGGCTGTCAAACACCATCACCGCGCCAGGGGGGCATTGCTCGACGGCCACCCGCTGGGGGTGTTGGCGGTCTGAAAACACCGTGATGGGGTTCAGGTCTTCACGTGCAGGGATGTAGCGCAGCGTGAAGGCCTCGCCCACCATGTTGGGCAAGTTGGGGTTCAGCGGACGCACGTCCTGGATGAACTGGTTGCGCAAACCGCGCTTGAACAAGGCGGTGCACAGCGTGGCCGTGCTCACGGTCATCAACTGGGCATGGGTGGTGGGGTTCAGTGCCATGGGGAGTGCTTTCAAAAGAGGTCTGTTGGTGAGCTTGTTGAGGTGCTCATTGAGGTGCTTGCTGAGGCTCAAGCCGACAAGGGTTCTGGCAAAGCCACACCCCACTGCTGGGCGCTGGCGACCAGGGCTTGCCAGCTCAGTGCGTCGTAGCGGATGCCTTCGGCCTGGGCTTGAACCATGCCACGGGCCGCTTGGTCACCCGGCACACGCACGGGGCGCACAGGGTCGATGGGGCGGTTCTCACGGCAGCGGTCTGACAGGTGGTCCATTTGGCTGGCAAAGGCTTCGCGACCTGCAAACAGGTCAGGGTCAAGGATTTGCACGAACACATTGCCACCCCAGCGCTTGGGTGCATCCTTGCGGCCATGACCTGACAAGCCTTGAGACAAGGCCTCGATCATCAGCGCCATGCCAAAGCCTTTGTGGCCGTACTCCTGTCCGCCCAGCAGTTGAAGCGAGCCACGGGGTGTGCTGTGCTCCAGCACCGCTGGATCGCGCGTGGGTTGGCCCTGGGCGTCGAGCAACCAAGGGTGGTCAAACTGCTTGCCTTCGGCGACTTTTTGCCGCGTCATCGACGTGGTGGTGATGGACGCACAAATGTCCACCAACACCGGATGATCGCGCCCTGGGTAGCCGATGGCGTAGGGGTTGGGCGTGAACAGCGCCTCCGTGCCACCATAGGGGGCAACCCGCTGACCGGCGGGGTCCGAATTGGCAATTTGCGCCACAAAGCCCTGGTCAGCCGCTTGTTTGACCAAGGCCGCCAGGCAACCGATGTGGTGGCTGCGGCGGATGGCGTAGGCCGCCATGCCGGTCTGCTTCGCGCGGGCCATGCCTTCGGTGATGGCCCGGTCGACCAGCCACAGCCCGGGCAGGTAGCGGCCATCCCACACCGCACTGATGCCGTTGTCTTTGACGATCTCAGGCTCGCCGGTGACCGCCATGCCTTCTTTTTGAATTTCGGCCAGGTACAACACCGCCATGGCCAGTCCATGCGTGCGCCGCCCCATGGCGTCGGTCAGTACCAACAGGCGGGCCACCGTCGTGGCCTTGTCGCCATCCATGCCCGCTTGGCGCAGCAAGGCTTGTGCAAAGGTTTGCAAGACCTCCAGGGTGAATGCTGGGGACGCACCAGACAGGGTTGCCACAGTGCTCACCATCTCAGGTCGTCCCCTCAATCTGCGTGCCCGCGCGCTCGATCACGCTCGCCCAACGCTTGCGGTCGGTCAAGACCCACTGGGTGGTTTCGACCGGGCTCGAGGTTTGCACCTCAGCCCCCAATTCCACCAGGCGCGCGCGGATTTCAGGCAAACGGATGACCTTGATCAGCGCGTTGCTCAGTGCTTCTACATGGGCTTTGGGCATGGTGTTGGACACCAGCACCCCTTGGTAGGTGCCCGACTCGAAGTTCGTGACCCCTTGTTCAGCCAGCGTGGGCACTTGGCCGATGATGGCCATGCGGGTGCGTTTGGACACGCCGATGATTTTGAGCTTGCCGGCTTGCACCAGCGGGTAGGTGGCGACCATGCCATTGAGCAGCAGGTGTGTGGTGCCCGCCACCGTGTCGTTCACGGCCTGTGCGCCACCCCGGTAGGGCACATGCTGCCATTTCATGCCCGTGGTGAGGGCAATGTCCACGATGCCCAAGTGATTGGGTGTGCCGCTGCCTGATGACGCCGCATTGATTTTTGTTTTTTGCGAATAAGCCACCAACTCTTTGATGTTGTTGGCAGGCACCGACGGGTGCACGGCCAGCAAATGTGGCGAGTAGGCAAGCATGGTGACGCCCTGCAGTTGCTCGGGTTTGAACGGCAGGTCTTTGCTGATCAGTGGGCTGATGGCCATGGAGCCCAGGTCAGACAGCAGCATCGTGTGGCCATCGGTGGCCGTGGCCACGGCTGCGGCGCCCACATTGCCAGCTGCGCCCGTGCGGTTTTCAATGACGACGGGCACACCCAAGGCGTCGCTCAAAGGTTTGGACATCAGGCGTGCGATCACATCGGATGTGCCCCCTGCCGGAAAGGGCACCACGATGCGCAAGGGTTGGGTCGGCCATGCGGCGGCGTGCGCTGCAGTGGTGCTGGCGAGCAGGCCAAATGCTGCGGTGGTTGCTGCGGTGGTCGCTGCCGTCGTCACTGCGGTGGTCTGGATGAATTGTCTGCGTGTGGTCATGGGAATTCCTTGTTAAGCCACCGTCAATCTGCGGTCAATTGGTTGTCGTTGATGATGCGGGCGTACTTGCGTCGATCGGCTGCGATCAGGTTGGCAAAATCGGTGGCAGAGCCACCCCGTGCCACGGCACCTTGGGCGAGCAATTGCTCTTTCACGTCGGGCATGGCCAGCACCTGCTGCAAGCCTGCTGACACCTTGTCCACCACAGCCTGTGGCGTGCCTGTGGGGGCGAGCAGGCCGATCCACGAGCCGGATTCAGCCCCGGTGATGCCGCTTTCTTCGAGCGTGGGAACGTCAGGCAAGGCGGCCACGCGCTGCTTGCTGGTGATGGCCAAGGCCTTGAGCTTGCCAGCCTTGATGTGGGCCGAAGTCTCCAGCACCGAGGCGAACAGCAAATGCACATTGCCCGAGATCAAATCGGTCATCGCGGCACCACCACCTTTGTAGGGCACGTGCAGGATCTTGGTGCCGGTGGCGATCTTGAAGGTCTCGGCCGACAGGTGCGGCGAGCCGCCGTTGCCTGAGCTGGCGTAGCTCAGTTTGTCTGGTGAAGCCTTGGCCAGCGCCACCAGCTCTTTCACGCTGTTCGCAGGCAGTGAGGTGGTGGCTGCCAGCACAAACGGCAGCTCGGCGAATTGTCCGAGGGGCACGAAGGCTGTGTCGGGGTTGTAGTTGAGTTTTTTGTACAGCGTGGGGTTGATCGACTGCGTGCCCACATTGCCCGCCAACAGGGTGTAGCCATCCGCTTTGGCACGCGACACGATGTCCAAACCGAGGTTGCCACCGGCACCGCCACGGTTGTCGATCACCACCGACTGCCCCCATAACTGCGACAGCTTTTGTGCCACGATGCGCGTGCCGATGTCGGTGCCGCCGCCAGGCGCGAAAGGCACGACGATGGTGACCGGCTTGCTCGGCCACGTGGCCTGCGCATGGGCGAATGGGACCAGGCCTGTGCTGCCAATTGCTATCAAAATTGAAGCTAAAGAGGCACGGCGATGGTGCCGAAATTCGGTATTTGATTCAGGTTTTGACATGGTGGACCTTCACACAGGAACGGCCACAGGGACCACACCAGATTGGAAAAAGCCTGCCAGGTTGCTCAGCACGCAATCGGCCATGGCTCGCCGGGTTTCGTGGGTGGCGCTGGCCATGTGGGGCAGCAAGACGGCGTTGGGTTGGGCGAGCAAGCCTGCAGGCACATGGGGCTCGTCCTGGTACACGTCGAGGCCTGCGCCTGCGATCTGGCCGGACTGCAGCGCGGCAATCAGGGCTGCCTCGTCGATCACCGAGCCGCGTGACACGTTGATCACGTAGCCCTTGGGGCCCAAAGCTGTGAGCACCTCCGCCGAGATCAGGTGTTTGGTGGCAGGGCCGCCTGCGCTGATGACCACCAAGAAATCCGACCACTCGGCGAGCGCCATCAGGCTCGGCTCGTACGTGTAGGGCACATCGCTCAAGGGGTTGCGGTTGTGGTAGCGCACGGCCATGTCGAAGCCGCTGGCGCGCCTGGCCACCACACGGCCGATGCGACCCAGCCCCACAATGCCCATGTTTTTGCCACTGACCTTGGTGGACAAGGGAAAAGGCTGCTTCTCCCACTCACCGGCTCGCACGTAGCGGTCGGCTTCGCTGAAGCGGCGGGCCACGTCCATCAGCAGGCCAAACGCGGTGTCGGCCACGCAGTCGTTCAGCACATCGGGGGTGTAGCCCACCGGGATGCCACGCTCGCGCACGGCGTCCAGGTCGATGGTTTCGTAACCCACCCCAAAGCTGGAAATCACCTTCAGCTTGGGCAGTGCGGTGATCAGCGCGCGGTCAGCGCCAAACTTCGCCGACGTGGCCAGGGCGTCAAATTCGCTGCCATGCGCTTTCAAAAACGCAATGGGGTCTTTTTCGGCGTACAGCGGGTGCAGTTGGTAGGTCTCGGCCAACTTGCTTTCCAGGTAGGGCATCAGACGCCCGTGTTGCAGAACTTTGGTCATGGTGTTTACTCAGGTTGGATGCCAGCGTCTTTGGCCACTTTGGCCCACTTGCCTATCTCTTTGGTGATGAAATCCGTGAAATCTTGGGCCGAGCCTTGTGCCGGCTCGATGCCAGCGTCCAGTAGCTTTTGGCGCACATCGGGCAAAGCCAGGATGCGGTTGACCTCGGTGTTGAGTTTGGTCACCACGGCCTTGGGTGTGCCCGCAGGCGCCAGCAAG
Source organism: uncultured Burkholderiaceae bacterium (assembly GCA_964531605.1). Lineage (GTDB taxonomy): Bacteria > Pseudomonadota > Gammaproteobacteria > Burkholderiales > Burkholderiaceae_C > Defluviibacillus. Next base: position 5,377 of record CAZHDP010000055.1, read on the forward strand.
CCGCCCCAGGTGCTGGTTTCATAGCCCGGCATGCCTGCCTCGGCCATGGTGGGCACGGCAGGTGCGATGGACGACCGTTTGGCCGTGGTCACCGCGAGGGGGCGCACGTGGCCCGCTTTCACTTGCACGTTGATGGCGGCCACGGTGTCAAACATCAACGACACGCGGCCACTGATCAGGTCAGGGTGGGCCAAGGTGCTGCCCTTGTAGGGGATGTGGGTCATGTCCAGGCCTGCCATGGTCTTGAACAGCTCGCCGCTGAAATGCGGCGCGCCCCCCGAGCCGCTGGACGCGAACGACAGTTTGCCGGGATTGGCTTTGCCGTAGGCGATCAACTCGGTCACCGACTTGGCGGGCACGCTGTTGGCCACCACCAGCATCAACGGCACCACGTGGGTTTGGGCCACGGGCTCAAAGCTTTTCAGTGTGTCGAACGGCAGTTTTTTCACCATGCTGGGATTGATCGCATGGCTGCTGGCCACCAAGGCCATGGTGTGACGAGCGGGGGCTGCTTTGGCCTCCCTGTCGGTGCCGATGATGCCTGTAGCGCCGGCCTTGTTGTCCACCGTGACCGGCTGGCCCCAGGCCTCGGTGAGCTTTTGGCCTATCAACCTGGCGGCCAAATCAATCGCGCCGCCAGGAGAGGCGGGCACCACGATGGTCATGCCTTTGCTGGGAAACGTTTGGGCGTGCACGGGCAGGGCTGCCAGTGTGGCCAGGGCGCACGTTGCTGTTGCCATTGCCACGAGGGCGGTGCTGGCCATTCGACGTTGGGTCATGGTGTGTCTGCTCCGGCTTCAGTTGATGACGGGTTCACTCACGGGGGCGCCGTAAGACGTTTCAAGGAAGTCAAAGTCACACCCTTGGTCGGCTTGCATGATGTGTTGGCTGAACATGTGGCCGTAGCCACGTTCATAGCGCTTGGGCGGCGCCAACCACGCGGCTTTGCGCGCGGCGAGTTCAGCGTCGCTCACCTGCAGGTGGATGCTGCGGGCTGGTACGTCCACGGTGATCAGGTCACCGCTTTTCACCAGCGACAAGGGGCCACCGATGTAGGACTCGGGCGACACATGCAACACGCATGCGCCATAGCTGGTGCCGCTCATGCGGGCATCGCTGATGCGCATCATGTCGCGCACGCCTTGTTTCACGAGCTTGGTGGGGATGGGCACCATGCCCCACTCGGGCATGCCCGGGCCGCCTTGGGGGCCGGCGTTGCGCAAGATGATGATGTGGTCTGCCGTCACGTCCAGGTCCGGGTCGTCGATGGCTTTTTTCAAGGACGGGTAGTCGTCAAACACCATGGCGGGACCGGTGTGCTTTAACAGGTGCGGCGAGCAGGCGCTGGGCTTGATGACGCAGCCGTCCGGTGCCAGGTTGCCTTTGAGCACCGCGAGCGCACCTTCTTGGTAGATGGCCTTGTCCAGCGGACGGATCACGTCGTCGTTGTAAACCTCTGCGCCCTCCAGGTTCTGGCCCATGGTTTCACCGGTCACGGTCATGGCGTCGAGGTGCAGCAAGCCACCATCGCGCAGACGGCTCATCAGGCCTTTCATGCCCCCGGCGTAGTAAAAGTCTTCCATCAGGTACTTGCTGCCGCTGGGGCGGATGTTGGCGATCACCGGTACCTTGCGGCTGAAGGCGTCAAAGTCGTCCAGCGACACGGCGCAAGCGTCCCCCGCGCGGCGGGACATGGCCACCAAGTGGATGATGGCGTTGGTGGAGCAGCCCTCGGCCATGGCCACGGCAATCGCGTTTTCGAAATTCTTGCGGGTGAGGAAGCTGCTGGGGGTGAGGTCTTCCCACACCATGTCCACGATGCGGCGACCGCTCTGTGTTGCCATGCGTTGGTGGTTGGCGTCCACAGCGGGGATGCTGGACGAGCCCGGCAGGCACAGCCCCAGCGCTTCGGTGATGCCCATCATCGTGGCAGCCGTGCCCATCACCATGCAGGTGCCGGCGCTGCGGGCAATGCCAGCTTCGATTTCGATCCATTGTTTTTGGTTGATGTTGCCCGCGCGGCGCTCGTCCCAGAACTTGAACGAGTCCGAGCCCGAGCCCAAGGTTTCACCCTTCCAATTGCCGCGCAGCATCGGGCCTGCGGGCATGTAGATGCAGGGCAGGTTCATCGACAGTGCACCCATCAGCAGACCGGGCGTCGTTTTGTCGCAACCGCCCATCAGCACCGCGCCATCCACCGGATGGCTGCGCAACAGCTCTTCCGTCTGGATGGCCAGCAGGTTGCGGTAGAGCATCGTGGTGGGTTTGACGAACACCTCGGGCAGCGACAGTGCGGGCAGTTCCACGGGGAAGCCGCCGGCCTGCAAGATGCCTCGTTTGACCTCTTCCGCCCGTTGCTTGAAATGCGAGTGGCAGGTGCTCAGGTCGCTCCAGGTGTTGATGATCGCAATGATGGGCTTGCCTTCCCAGTCGCCATGGTCGTAGCCCATTTGCATGGCCCGTGAACGGTGGCTGCTGGAGCGAAAGTCGTCCGGCGCAAACCAGCGGGCAGAACGAAATTGGTCATAGGTTTTGCGGGTTTTCGGTTGCGTCATGAGGGCGATCCTTGTCGAAATCAGTTCTGAATCAATAGAGCATCAATGGGTCATCATTGTGGCTTTTCTAACATTCTAGTATGCTAGCATTTGGACTTCAATGTCGCTTCACGGTTAACCCCTAGAACACTGAGTCACACCGAGTCATGGCCCGCATCCGCCCGCAAATCCCCGAGTTCGCTACGCCTGTTGCTGTGGCGGAAAAGGTCCCCAACAACCCGCTTGCACCCGTGCGCGGACAGATGGGGCGTGGGGTCTACGAGAGCATCCGCTCTGCCGTGTTGGCGTGCACTTTCTTGCCCGGTATGGCCCTGTCGGAGCAGGCCGTGTCTGATGAGATGCGGGTCAGCCGCGCCCCTGTGCGAGAGGCGTTTCGCCAATTGGTGGTGGAAGGCTTGTTGGAGGCGATTCCACAGCGTGGGACTTTTGTGTCGCACCTGAGCCGTGCACGCATCGCTGACGCGATCTTTGTGCGCGAAGTCATCGAGTGCCGCGCGGCAGAGTTGGCCGCCAATGCACCTTTGGCCGTGCGCAAAAAGCTCAAAGACCTGCTCAAGCAGCAGGGGGCTGCCAGCGCCAAAAAAGACTACAGCACCCACCTGAGTGTGGACGAGCAGTTCCACCACCACATCCTGGTGCTGGCGGGTCACCCTCATGCTTGGGGCCCTTTGCGGCTCGCTCGCACGGGGATGAACCGCATCCGGCATCTGGCCATTCCTGCCGTGGGCAGCCACAACATCGCCATTGACCAACACAAAGCCATTGTGGAGGCCATCATTGACGGGAATGGCGCAGCTGCGGCCAAGGCGATGCGTGTGCACATCCAGTCACCCCTCACGTTTGTTGACGCCATACAGCAACGCTTTCCACAGTATTTCGAACCTGTCTGAGCGTTGCCACCGCACCGTCAGCAGGGGCGGCCGTGGCGGGCCATCACCCACGCGGGTGCGTCTTGCAAGCACACGGGCCGCAAGAAGCGCTCTAGCGCCGCGTCGCCGACGGACGTCGTCATGGGTTGTGTGGACGATGGCCAGGGGCCGCCGTGCTGCTGGGCTGCCGTGACGGCCACCCCCGTGGGCACACCGGCAAACAGCACACGCCCGGCGATGGCCATGGCCCCGCGCACCAGCGCACGGGTGTCCTCGATTTCTGTGTCAGCACCCCACAGCGTCACGGTCAAACTGCCACCCACCGCGTGCAGCACGTCCAACGCCTGCGCCACAGAGCTGGCACGCACGATGAGGCTGGCAGGGCCAAACACCTCTTCGCGCAATGCTACTTGGGCAATGAAGTTGGCGGCATCAGTTTGCGCGAGGAACGGGCGAGGCGCCTGTGCATTGCCCGCTTCTTGCAGCAAAGGCTGAACGCCTGCAGCCACCAGGTGAGCCACGCCAGCGTCAAAGGCCTGGCGCATGCCGGGCGTCAACATGGCGTGCGGGTTTTGGGCTGCCAAGGCGGTGGTCAGCTGCTGCACAAAGGCATCGCTGGCCGGGTCGTTGATCAGCACGATCACGCCTGGGCTGGTGCAGAACTGGCCACAACCCAACGAGATCGAGCCCGCCAGTGTGCTGGCCAACTCGGCGCCTTTGGTGGCGAGCAGTGCAGGCAAGGCGATGACCGGGTTGATGGACCCCAACTCGCCGTAAAACGGAATGGGTTGGGGACGGGCGTTGGCCACGGCTTGCAACGCAGCGCCACCACGGGTGGAGCCGGTGAAAGCGCCCGCTGCGATCACGGGGTGCTGCAGCAGGCGCACGCCCACGTCCGAGCCACCTCCTTGCACCATGCCGATCAAGCCTGCGGGCAGCCCCTGCTCGGCGAGTACTTGTTGTGCGAGCGCATGCACTTGGTTGGACAGCAGCAGGTGGCCGGTGTGGGCTTTGACCACCACAGGGCAACCGGCAGCCAGCGCAGATGCGGTGTCACCGCCCAGCACCGAGAACGCGAAAGGAAAGTTGCTCGCCGAGAACATGGCCACGGGGCCCAGCGGCACGCGTTGGCGCACCATGTCAGGGTGGCCTGCGGGTGGCGCACCAGCCACCGCAGGGTCGTCCACGCGGGTGAAGGCCACGCCCCGCTCGGCCATGTCAGCAAAGCGGCGCAGTTGGAACGCGGTGCGGTCCAGTTCACCGTTCAGGCGAACAGGGCCCAGCGCGGTCTCTTCGTCGGCCAAGGTGACCAGGGCTTCACGGTCTGCTTCAAGGGCGCTGGCCAAGCCACGCAGCAGGCGGGCACGGGTGCCACCCTCGCTGGCTTGCCAGGTGCCAAAGGCCTGACCAGCGGCCACCGCTGCAGCATCGACTTGCGCCGTTGTGTGGGCCGGCAGCGGGTTGCCGAGGGCTTCGCCCGTGCGGGCGCGGAAAGATTGAACGGTTTTCATTGTGCTTTGATGCCTGCGGTTTTGATGACACGGGTCCAGGTGTCGAGTTCTTTTTTGACGAAAGCGGTGTAAGGCTTGCTGCCCAGCTCTGGGATCACAAAGCCCACGGAGGTCAGCCGCTGTTTGATGGCGTCGGATTTCAGCGCTTGCACGGCGGCCGCTTCAAGCTTGTCTGCGATGGGTTGCGGTGTGCCTTTGGCCACCGACAGACCAGACCACGACAAGGCTTCGAAGCCCTTGTAGCCCGATTCAGCGATGGTGGGCACATCGGGATACAGCGGGTTGCGTTGGGCGCTTGAAACGGCCAGCGCGCGCAGTTTGCCAGCCCGGATGTGGGGCAAAGCGTTGTCTTGGTTGATGAAGATCATCGGCACGGTGCCGCCCAGCAAGTCGGTCATCATGGGGCCACCGCCACGGTAGGGGATGCCCGTCATGAAGATGCCTGTGGTTTGCTTGAACAACTCCATCGCCATGTGGCCCGATGCCGCGTGGGTGAAGCCATAGTCCAATTTGCCAGGGTTGGCTTTGGCGAAATCGACCACGTCCTTCACGGTTTTGAACGGGCTGCTGGGGTTGACGACCAGCAGGTTCGGGCCGTAGTTGACCTGGGTCAGGTGGATGAAGTCGGTGAGCGAGTTGTACTTGAGGCTGGGGTCCAGGCCATGTGCCACGGCGTTTTGCCCGACACCGGTTTGAATCAGCGTGTAACCGTCTGCGGGCATCTTCAGTGCGCGGTCCATGCCGATGGTGCCGCCTGCGCCGCCGATGTTGTCAACGACCACAGGTTGCTTCAGGATCTTGCCCATCTCGTCGGCCATCATGCGCGCGAGCACGTCACTGGTGCCCCCGGCGGGGAAAGCCACGATCAGCTTGATCGGTTTGTTGGGGTAATCGGCCTGGGCCAGGGCAGGGGTTGAAAATGCTATCGAAGTGATAGCTGTAAGAGCAATGGCCGCTTGCCAAAAATGGGTTTTAAACATGGGTTTTCTCCTCAGTCTGTGAATGTGATGCTCACACCGCTGCGTGGGTTTCCACGTAGAGCGCGTACAGCGAGTGGCTGCTGGTCATGTAGAGGCGGTTGCGTTTGGGTCCGCCAAATTCCAGGTTGGCACAACGCTCGGGCAGTCGGATGAAGCCAATGGCCTTGCCGTCTTTGTTGAACACCTTGACACCGTCCACGTCTTCGGATTTCGCCAGTGGCAAATGCGCTTTCATGCCGCCAGGTACCTCTGTTGCTTCAGGCGCGAACGCACCGCTGTAGCCCCAGCCGCACCACAGGTTGCCGTCGCGGTCCACGCGGAAGCCGTCCAGCGAACCGTAGCCCGTCGCGTCGATCAGCTTGACCTTGTTCGTGCAACTGCCGTCCGCGCCCACGTCGTAAGACCAGATGCTGCGGTTGGGTGTGCCCTTCCACTCGACCACGTAGAGCTTTTTCTCGTCCGGCGAAAACGCCAGGCCGTTGGGGTTCACCAGGTCGGTGATCACCGCCGTGAGTTTGCCGTCGGTGCCGATGCGGTACACGTTGGTGGTGGCCTGCTCGGGCGTGGCGCGAGAGCCTTCCCATTCGCCATTGATGCCAAACAAGGGGTCGGTGAACCAGAGGGTGTCATCGGATTTGACAACGATGTCATTGGGTGCGTTGAGCTTTTTGCCTTGGTAGCTGTCGGCCAGCACCGTCATCTTGCCGTCTTTTTCAGTGCGCACCACACGGCGTGTGACCGAGTGTTCGCAAGTGATCAGGCGGCCTTGGCGGTCACGGGTGTTGCCATTGGCGTAGTTGACGTTTTCCTTGTGCACACTGAACTTGTTGGTGGCTTCGTCGAACTTCATCAGGCGGTTGTTCGGAATGTCGCTGCACAGCAAGTAACCCGGTGCACCCGCTGTGGCGCCTGGGAAGTAGGCAGGGCCCTCGGCCCAACGCATGCCGGTGCCCACTTGCTCCACGGTGCTGCTGTAGATGCGGTACTTGGCAAAGCTGGGGTCCAAGATCAGCACGGCAGGGTCGGGGTAGCGCTGGTTGGGTTTGAAGTCGAAGGACTGCGCGCCTGCAGCGCTGCCGATGGCGGCCAAGCTGGCGGCTGCGGTGGTTTTCAAAAAGCCGCGGCGGGTGTTGTGGTCTTGTTGCATGTCTGTCTCCAAGGGTTTGATCGTTGTCAGGGATGGTCAGGAATGGTCAGGAATGGCCAGGGTCAGGTTTGAGGTCAGTTCAGCGGTCAAACGCAGGGCGCTTGGGGTCAAACTTCCAGCCAGGGATCAGGTACTGCATGGCGACGGCGTCGTTACGCGAATCCAGGCCGTGCTGTCGGTAGAGCTGATGGGCTTTGTCCACCTCGGCCATGTCCAGCTCCACACCCAGAC
>CAZHDP010000056.1:0-7169 GCA_964531605.1 uncultured Burkholderiaceae bacterium
TATGCACTTTGACCTCAATGACGATCAACGCCAATTGGCAGACAGTGTGCAGCGGGTGTTGGCAGACCAGGGTTCGTTCGAGCAGCGTCGTGCTGTCGCCGCCAGCCCATTGGGCTGGAGTGAATCGCTGTGGCAATCCATGGTTGATTTGGGTTTGACCGGGCTGCCTGTGCCGGAGTCGTGCGATGGCATGGGCGGTAACCAGCGCGACCTGTTGCCCGTGATGAAAGCCTTTGGCGGCGCCTTGGTGTTGGAGCCCTTCCTCGCCACCGTGGTGCTGGGGGCCACCGCAGTGCGTGCTGCAGGCACGCCAGCGCAACAGGCCGAATGGCTGCCCAAAGTGGTGAGTGGGCAGGTTCGCTTGGCCTGGGCCCACGACGAGGCTGCGGCCCGCCACGCCCCCCTGTGGGTGGAGACCACGGCCCGCTGCGAGGGGGGTGTGTGGACCTTGACGGGCACTAAAAACCTGGTGTTGCACGCGCAAAGCGCCCACCAGTGGGTGGTGACCGCGCGCACCGATGGGGCACCTGATGCGGCAGAAGGTCTGCGGTTCTTTCTGGTCGATGCGAGTGCGGTGGGCGTGAGCTGCCGAGCGTACCGACTCATCGACGACACCTTGGCTGGCGAGTTGCAGTTGACGGGTGCGGTGGCCACGCTGTTGGGACACCCTGACGCCAGCGTGGAACAAGCCTTGGCGGTCACTTTGGCCGCGGGCACGGCTGCTGTGTGCGCGGACATGGTGGGCGCGATGGAGGCGTCATACCAACTGGCCACAGATTACATGATGATGCGCAAGCAGTTCGGCCGCGTGATCGGCGAAAACCAGGCGCTGAGGCACAAGGCCGCTGAATGTTTGGTGGGCTTGGAGATGGCCCGCAGCATGGCGATCGCTGCGGCATGCGCCGCCGATGACGTCGCCGCTGGTCGAGATGTGCCTGAGGCCAACAAGACCTTGATGCAAGCCAAGTTGGTGATCGGCCGACATGCCCGCAGCGTGTGCCAGGCGGCCATACAGATCCATGGCGGCATAGGCATGACCGAAGAGTACGCAGTCGGGCATTACCTGCGCCGTGTGACGGTGATGGAGCAGTTGTTTGGCGATGTCGGGGCGCAAGCCGCCCGACTGGCCATGGCCGCTTGAGACCGGGTTTCGCATGATCCGCGACCCCCAGCGCCTGGACGCCTTGTTGTCCACCGTCCGTGCGTTCGTGCGCGATGTGGCCATGCCCAACGAGGCCCGTGTGGAGCGTGAGGACGCCATCCCTCCTGACATCGTGCAGCAGATGCGTGATTTGGGGTTTTTTGGCTGGTCTATCCCGCAGGCTTTTGGTGGTGCAGGGTTGACCACAGAAGAACTCACGTTGGCGAACATCGAGGTATCCCAGTGCTCGGTGGCTTACCGTGCCCGCATCGGCATCAACACGGGCGTGGGCTCTGAATCGCTGGTGCAGGATGGCACACCCGAGCAGCAGCGCCACTATTTGCCCAAACTGGCATCGGGCGAGATGACGGGCGCGCTGGCCTTGACCGAGCCAGAGGCCGGCTCGGATGTGACAGCCATGGCCGCCACCGGTGTCTTGCAACCCGATGGGTCTTACGTGATCAGTGGGCACAAGCGGTACATCACCTTGGCACCCATTGCCGATCTGGTGACCGTGTTTGCGCGCACCGAGTCGGGGTGCAAACCTGCAGACAGCATCTCGGCTTTTTTGATCGAGCGTGGCACGCCGGGCATGACCTTGTCGCCTCCCACACCCAAGATGGGTCAAGAGGGCGGGCCGATTGGTGAGGTGCTGTTGGACCAATGCCGTGTGTCGGCTGAGGCCATCATCGGGGGCACGCCGGGACGTGGATTTCGCACGGTGATGAACACCCTCAACAAGCAGCGCATCAATTTGGCTGCGCTGTCGATTGGGCCTGCCATTCGTTTGTTGGACGAAGCGCTCGTGTACGCCAATCGACGCCGACAGTTTGGCCAACCGATAGGCGGTTTCCAGTTGATCCAGGCCATGCTGGCCGATTGCAAAGTGGAAATCGAGGCCGCCAGGGCCTTGGTGCTGGAGACCGCACGCAAGCGCGACCGGGGCGAGGACGTGACCTTGGACGTGTCCATGTGCAAGTACTACGCCACCGAAATGTGCGGCCGCGTGGCCGACCGGGTGGTGCAAATTTTTGGGGGACAAGGCTACGTCAAAGAAGCGGGCATTGAACGCTTCTACCGCGACGTGCGCGCGTTTCGCATCTACGAAGGCACCAGCCAGATACACCAACTCAACATTGGCAAGCGGTTGCTGCACAACGCACGCAACGCTGCCGTCACAAGGTAAACCATGGGTGCATTGACCGGTGTTCGTGTCTTGGAGATGGAGGCGATTGGCCCCGTGCCGTTTTGCGGCATGCTGTTGGCCGACATGGGAGCGGACGTGATCCGTGTGGACCGCATGCAAGCCGCTGCCGACTTGGGCATCGCCCGCAACCGTGCCACGGATGTGGTTGCGCGGGGGCGGCGCTCAGTGGCTTTGGATTTGAAGTCGCCCAAAGCAGTGGAGGCTGTGCAGGCGCTTGCCACCCAAGCTCACATCTTGCTGGAGGGCTTTCGACCTGGCGTGATGGAGCGTCTGGGCTTGGGCCCAGAAGTGCTGCTCAAACGCAGTCCCCAACTGGTGTACGGGCGCATGACGGGGTGGGGGCAATCCGGCCCCATGGCTCAGGCCGCAGGGCATGACATCAACTACTTGGCGATGTCTGGCATGTTGTCGACCATCGGTTTGGCGGGTGGCAAGCCCGTGCCGCCCTTGAACCTTGTGGCTGATTACGGTGGTGGTGCCATGATGCTGTGTGTGGGCGTGTTGGCCGCATTGCATCACGCCAAGGCCACGGGTCAGGGGCAGGTGGTGGACGCCGCCATGGTGGATGGCGCCAGCCTGCTGGGTGCGCACTTCAAGGGCTTGGTGCACGAAGGCCGTTGGCGCGAAGAGCGGGGCAGTAACCTGCTCGATGGCGGTGCGCCCTGGTATGACACCTACCAATGTCAGTGCGGCGGGTATGTGGCTGTGGGCGCTTTGGAAGAGCGGTTTTACCTCGACATGCTGCAGCGCATGGGCCTCGACCCCGCGGTCTTGCCCGACCGTGCAGACCGTGCGCGGTGGCCTGCGTTGCGGGACATCTTCACCCAAACTTTTGCCAGCCGCACGCGCGAAGCGTGGACAGCCATCTTTGGCACATCAGACGCTTGCGTGTCGCCAGTGTTGACTTTGTCGGAGTCTGAGCGTGATGCCCACATGCGCGCACGCGGTGCGTTTGTCACCGCAGAAGGCGTGAGCCAACCCGCACCCGCGCCTCGCTTTTCAGCCACCCCGTCTGTGCGCGAGCCTCGTGTGGCGCCCGAACGTGGCCAGGGTGGGCGCACGGCATTGGCCGATTGGGGTTTCAGCGAGGACACCATCTCGGCCTGGCAGGGGCAGGGTGTGCAGGCGCAGCCTTGACTACACTCGCTGGCTGCCACAACGTGTGCTGGCCCCCTTTGGAGATGATGGTGAACCTGAGTGCGACTGAACAACCCTTGTCCTGGGCTACGCTGGACGCCGTGATCGTGGATTTGGACGGCACGCTGGTGGACACCCTGGGCGATTTTGAGGTGGCATTGAACCTGATGCTCTCTGACTTGGGTCTGCCGTCTATCGACCGGCTCGCCGTCGAAAAAATGGTGGGCAAAGGCTCTGAACATCTGATCAGTTCAGCATTGCGGCACGTCAGTCCTCATAAGCTTGCTATTGATTTGGAAGCGTTTGAATCTGCTTATGTTCACGCATGGGACCGCTATCAGCACCACTACATGCAGATCAACGGAGCCCACTCGCAGGTGTATGCGGGCGTTGTTCAAGGTTTGAAGGTGCTCCGTGACCGAGGGCTCAAGATGGCCTGCTTGACCAACAAGCCCCAGGCGTTTGCCACGCCATTGTTGGCGTCCAAGGGTTTGGCTGGGTTTTTCAGCTGGGTCTATGGCGGTGACGCGTTCGAGCGCAAGAAGCCGGACCCGCTGCCCTTGGTGAAGACCTGTGAGGCCATGGGCTCGGTGCCTCACAGGACGCTGATGGTCGGTGATTCCAGCAACGACGCTCAGGCTGCCAGAGCTGCAGGCTGCCCGGTGGTGTTGATGACCTATGGCTACAACCACGGTGAGAGTGTGGACACCGTGGATTGCGATGGCCGTTTGAGGGCCTTGACCGAACTGAATGCCCTGCTGAGCTTGCGTTGAGCCGGGTTGGCAGGGTTTGTCAGTGCGCGTTGTTCAGCGGTTCTGGGGGCTTGCCGAGCAGGGCGTCTTTCAAGCGGACGTCTGCGGGTGATTTGCCCAGCCATATGCGCAGCATGCCGTTGAAAAATTCAAGGTCTTTGAAGGGCTCGCCCTGTAGCACCCCCTTGTTGGTGATGACGGTGCCTACGCCCGGCACCCAGTCGATGAGCAAGGTATCGCCCGCTTTCAGGTGCTTTTGGTCCGAAAAAATTTGGCCCATGCGCACCAGTTGAGGAATCATTTTGGTGAGTTCGCCTACGGGCACGTTGCCTTCAACGCCTTTGGTGAAGAGCCGACCCAATTCGTTGGCGTCGATGTCGCGCAGCATGGTCAAGACCAGTCGCTTGGGGCCTGGCGCACTCATCACGGCCTCGGGGGTGCCGACGCGTTTGCCGAGGTACAAGGCAGCGGTGTACACCTTGAAGATGGTTTTGTAGCGCACCCCAGCGCCGTTGAGTTGCAAGGTTTGGTTTTGAAGTGTGATGCTGTTGTCCACGGCAACGCCGCCCACGTCCTGTGTGAGGGCTGGGGCCGCGTGTGAGTTTGCACTGAACATGCCAAGAATGGTCAGTCCGGCAATGGCCCAGAGGGGGTGGAGGCGTCTGCCGAAGTGCATGGTTTGAAGGGCTCAGTATGTGGACGATGCCGGATTATGGAAACGCAAATCGCTTCGACACCGCGCTGGCGCGTGCCATTCGTGAGTAAATGTGACAATGTTTGCAGGCTGGGCAGACTGAATCCGTGAAGCGTGAATTAATGCCGTGTGACCGGCCTGCGACGCGCAGCTTGCGAGGCTTTGCTACACTAAGCGCCATGTTCATTCGTCGCAACATCACTGCCAACGCGTTGCCAGGTCGTCAAGACCGGGGAGCTTGGCCTTGGCGTAAGCCAGCCATCTGAGTTGTCGACCTGTGCAGCCACCCATGGCTGGCACCCCGCGCCCCGCAACGGGGCATTGGATTGAATGACCACAGCACGCCGTGCTGTTTGAGCTGGAGGCTCTTTCCGTGATCACAGAACTTGAATTCAAAAGCCTGACGTCCCAAGGCTACAACCGCATTCCCTTGATGGCGGAGGCCTTTGCTGACCTCGAAACGCCACTGTCGCTGTACCTGAAGCTGGCTTTTGCCAAAGACGGTGGCCGTTACAGCTTTTTGCTGGAGTCGGTGGTGGGCGGTGAGCGTTTTGGCCGTTACAGCTTCATTGGCTTGCCCGCGCGCACCTTGGTGCGTGCCAGTGGTTTTGGCGATGAGGCCAAAACCGAGGTGGTGCGCGATGGCGTGGTGGTCGAGACCGCTGCGGGCAATCCGCTCGACTTTGTGGCGGCTTACCAAAAGCGCTTCAAAGTGGCGTTGCGCCCTGGTCTGCCGCGCTTTTGCGGTGGTCTGGCGGGTTATTTCGGTTACGACACGGTTCGGCACATCGAAAAAAAGCTGGCCCACACCTGCCCACCGGACACCTTGGGTTGCCCCGACATCTTGTTGTTGCAAACCGAAGAATTGGCCGTCATCGACAACCTGTCCGGCAAGCTCTACCTGATTGTTTATGCCGACCCGAGCCAGCCTGAAGCTTATGCCAATGCGAAAAAGCGCCTGCGTGAGCTGAAGGATCAGTTGAAGTATTCGGTGAGCGCACCGGTCATCCGTCAAAGCGCGAGCTACCCGGCTGAGCGTGACTTTGCCAAGGCGGATTACCTCAAAGCGGTCGAACAAGCCAAAGAGCTGATCGCCGCGGGCGACTTCATGCAGGTGCAGGTCGGCCAGCGCATCAAAAAGCGCTACACCGAGTCGCCGCTGTCGCTGTACCGCGCTTTGCGCTCGCTGAACCCCAGCCCGTACATGTACTACTACCACTTAGGGGATTTCCATGTGGTGGGGGCTTCGCCCGAAATTTTGGTTCGTCAGGAGGCTGTGGAGCATGATGGCCAGCCTGCGCAAAAAATCACCATTCGCCCTTTGGCCGGCACACGCCCACGGGGTCCATCGCCAGAAGTGGACAAGGCAGTGGAGCAAGAGTTGGTGAACGACCCGAAAGAACGTGCCGAGCACGTGATGCTGATTGATTTGGCCCGTAACGACATTGGCCGCATTGCAAAAACGGGCACGGTGAAAGTCACCGAAGCGTTTGCTGTGGAGCGCTACAGCCATGTGATGCACATTGTGAGCAACGTGGAAGGCATCTTGAACGATGGCATGACCAACATGGACGTGCTCAAAGCCACCTTTCCGGCAGGAACCTTGACCGGTGCACCCAAAGTCCACGCCATGGAGTTGATCGACCAATTGGAGCCCATCAAGCGGGGCATTTACGGTGGGGCTTGTGGTTACCTGAGCTTTGCGGGCGACATGGACGTGGCCATCGCCATCCGAACGGGCATCATCAAAGACGGCACGCTGTACGTGCAGGCGGCGGCGGGTGTGGTGGCTGATTCCGTGCCGGAGCTGGAGTGGAAAGAGACCGAGCACAAAGCCCGCGCGTTGCTGCGGGCGTCGGAGCTGGTCGAAGAGGGGTTGGAGTGAGTGCCGGTCGCGCGAATGTTGCCGACGGTACCGCCGACAGTGCCGCCGACAGTGCCGCCGAGGACGACTTCTCGCATGCGGTGATTGGTGCGGCGGTCGAGGTTCAGCGCGTGTTGGGCACGGGCTTGTATGAAAGCGCCTACGCCTCAGCGATGGCGATCGAGTTGGCCGAGCGAGAAATCGGGTTCGAGCGCGATGTGCCGATCCACGGCGCGTACAGAGGCTGCCCGTTGGGCGTTGCTTGCCAAGCCGATTTCATCGTCGAAAAGTCGCTGCTGTTGGGCATCAAGGGCGTCGACAGTTTGTCTGAGCTGCACCGTGCCAGCTTGCTGTCTTGCCTGCGCTTGGGCGGC
>CAZHDP010000056.1:7179-12371 GCA_964531605.1 uncultured Burkholderiaceae bacterium
GCATATACCGTCTGGAGAACAAGCTGTGAAATTGCTGATGATCGACAACTACGACTCGTTCACCTACAACATCGTGCAGTATTTTGGTGAGCTGGGTGCCGACGTCACCGTGGTGCGCAATGACGAAATCACGGTTGAAGAGATCCAGCGCCTCCTGGACGCGGGGCAGGTGGATCGTTTGGTGGTGTCTCCTGGCCCGTGCTCGCCTGCTGAAGCGGGTATTTCGGTCGCTGCCATCCAGCACTTTGCAGGCAAGCTGCCGATCCTGGGTGTATGTCTGGGTCACCAGAGCATTGGTGCAGCGTTCGGCGGCAAGATCACCCGGGCGCAGGAGTTGATGCACGGCAAGACCAGCGTCATCACGACCACGCAGGAAGGGGTGTTTGCTGAGTTGCCAGAACAATTCACCGTCAACCGCTACCACTCGCTGGCCATTGAACGCGAGAGCTGTCCGGATTGCCTCAAGGTCACCGCCTGGACGCCTGATGGCGAGATCATGGGTGTGAGGCACAAGACGTTGGCCATCGAGGGCGTGCAGTTCCACCCTGAAAGCATCCTGACGGAGCATGGCCACGCGATGCTCAAGAACTTCTTGGACCAAGCATGATGAAGACCGTCGACCTGCGCAGCGACACCGTCACTCAACCGACGGAGGCCATGCGTGCCGCCATGATGTCCGCGAAACTCGGTGATGACGTTTTCGGCGATGACCCGACGGTCAATGCGCTACAGGAGCGCATTGCCGCGTTGACTGGCAAGGAGGCGGCGCTGTTCATGCCCTCGGGCACGCAGAGTAACCTCTGCGGGATCTTGGCGCACTGTGGTCGTGGTGACGAATACATCGTGGGGCAGATGGCGCACACCTATCGCTTTGAGGGGGGCGGTGCGGCAGTGTTCGGCAGTGTGCAACCTCAACCGCTGCCGCAAGACGCCCAGGGTCGCATGGCGCTGACTGACATCGCTGCGGCCGTGAAGCCTGACGACCCGCATTTCGCGCGCACGCGGCTGTTGTGCCTGGAAAACACCTGGAACGGCCACGTGATGCCCGACGACTATCTTCATGGGGCCACCGCTTTGGCGCGCGAAAAGGGCCTCAACACCCACTTGGATGGCGCGCGGGTCTTCAACGCTGCTGTGGCCTCGGCCGCACCGGGGCAGGGGGCTTTGGATCGCTTGCGCGAGATTGCCGATCACTTTGACAGCCTCTCTGTCTGCTTCAGCAAGGGGCTGGGTGCACCGGTAGGCTCGGCACTGTGCGGTTCGCGTGAGCTGATTGAGCGCGCGCGGCGCATCCGCAAGATGGCCGGTGGCGGGTTGCGCCAGGTGGGCTTGCTCGCCGCGTGTGCGCAGCACGCGCTGGATCACCATGTGGACCGTTTGGCCAAGGACCACGCCCATGCACGCCGCTTGGCTGAGGGCTTTCGTGGTATCGAGGGTTTGACGGTGAAATCTGCTGAAACCAATATCGTTTTTGTTGACGTGACCGGTGGTCGAGGGCCAGCGTTGCTTGATCACCTGAAAGCCCACGGCGTGCTGGCCACGGGACTGATCGGCTTGCGCTTCGTCACTCACCTGGATGTGGACACGGCGGGCATCGATCACGCCATCGGTACAGTGCGGCGTTTCTTCGAAGAGTTGCCTACTGCGACCACCAACGCCAGCCGTACCGGCCCTTATTGATTGATCAAGACTCTGGCCATGCCCGACACGACACAACTGCTGATGTTCATCGCTGCAGGTTGGCTGCTCAACCTGACGCCTGGACCCGACGTGCTCTACATCGTGAGCAATGCGATCAAGGGTGGCGTGCGCGTGGGCATCGTGGCGGCGCTGGGCATCGTGAGTGGTTGCTTTGTTCACGTGCTGGCGGCCGCACTTGGCGTGGGCGCCTTGCTGGCCACGTCGGCCACCGCATTCACCCTGTTGAAGTGGGCTGGTGCGGCTTACCTGATGTGGATGGGGGTCAAACTGCTGTTTGCCAAAGGTGGTGGCGATTCACCCGTCCTCATCTCTGCCACCAACCCTGCCGCCAACCCTGCCGCCAACCCCACTGAGCCTGTCGACCTGGCGCGCGTCTACCGGCGCGGTTTCCTGACAAACGTGCTCAACCCCAAGGTGGCTTTGTTTTTTTTAGCCTTTGTGCCGCAGTTCATTGCGCCCGGTGCCGACAACAAGGTCGTTGTCTTCTTGTTGTTGGGGCTCCTGTTCAACATCAACTCGTTGCCCATCAACTTCGGCTACGCTGTGCTGGCGGCTTGGGCTTCGCGTCGTGTTGCCGCTGTGCAGCGCATCATGCACTGGTTGGACCGCGCGGCGGGCGTCATGTTCATTGGTTTTGGGTTGAAGTTGGCCTTGTCTGACAATCCAAGTACCCGGTAAAGCAGAGAAAGAAGGAGGCCACCATGCCCATTACCCCTCAGGAAGCGCTGCAGCGCACCATTGAGCACCGTGAAATTTTCCATGACGAGATGCTCCACATCGTCCGCATGATCATGAATGGCGAGCTGTCGCCGGTCATGACGGCTGCGCTCATCACCGGCCTTCGGGTGAAGAAAGAAACCATCGGCGAAATCACGGCAGCAGCGCAAGTGATGCGGGAGTTCTCTACCAAAGTGCATGTGAGTGACACCACGCATTTGGTGGACATCGTGGGTACCGGCGGTGATGGCTCGCACACGTTCAACATTTCAACCTGCTCGATGTTTGTGGCGGCTGCGGCGGGCGCGAAGGTCAGCAAGCATGGTGGGCGCAGTGTGAGCAGCAAGTCTGGCAGTGCCGATGTGCTGGAGAGCCTGGGTTTGAACATCAACCTGTCACCTGATTTGATTGCCCGCAGCATTGAGCAGGTAGGCATTGGGTTCATGTTTGCGCCCAACCACCACCCTGCCATGAAAAATGTGGCGCCGGTGCGCAAAGAATTGGGCGTGCGAACGATTTTCAACATCTTGGGGCCGCTGACCAATCCCGCCAGTGCGCCCAACATTTTGATGGGCGTGTTCCATGCAGATTTGGTGGGCATTCAGGTGCGGGCTTTGCAGCGTTTGGGTGCAGAGCATGCCCTGGTGGTGTATGGCCGAGATGGCATGGACGAGGTCAGTCTGGGGGCAGCCACGCTGGTGGGGGAACTGAAAAACGGGGAAATTTCTGAGTATGAAATCCATCCTGAAGATTTTGGTTTGGGCATGGCCAGCAACCGTGCATTGAAGGTCGAGACGGCAGAGCAATCCAAAGCCATGTTGCTGGGCGTGTTGGACAACCAAGCTGGCCCAGCCCTGGACATCGTGGCCCTGAATGCAGGCGCGGCGCTGTATGCCGCCAACGTGGTGGATTCGGTGGCTGCAGGCATAGACAAGGCACGCACTGCGATTGCGTCAGGTGCCGCCAAAACCAAGCTGGCTGAATTGACCGCATTCAGCCAAAACGCGACGGCCTGATGAGCTGGTCGTTGTCAACCCTTTCAACCGGTAAAGCCCATGAGTGACATCCTGAACAACATTGTTGCGGTGAAGCGCGAAGAAGTCGCGGCGAGTTTGCGTAAAAAATCGCTCGCCGCCGTGCGTGCGGATGCTGAAAGCCGTGTGCTGACGCGGGATTTCGTCGGCGCGATGCGCAGCAAGATTACGGCAGGTCAGCCTGCTGTGATTGCCGAGATCAAGAAAGCCAGTCCGTCCAAGGGCGTGATTCGCGCGGACTTTATCCCTGCCGACATTGCGCAAAGTTATGCAGAACATGGCGCGGCCTGTTTGTCTGTGTTGACAGATCAGCAGTTTTTCCAGGGCAGCGTGGACGCGCTGAAACAAGCCCGTGCATCATGCCAATTGCCGGTGTTGCGTAAAGATTTCATGGTGGATGCCTACCAAATTTACGAGGCCCGGGCCATGGGCGCCGATTGCGTTTTGCTGATCGCGGCATGCCTTGAGGACAGCCAGATGGCGGAGTTCGAGGCCATTGCGCGCGGTTTGGACATGGCGGTGTTGGTCGAGGTGCATGATGCGGCGGAACTGCAGCGTGCGTTGAAACTCAAAACGCCGTTGGTGGGCATCAACAACCGGAATTTGCGAACCTTTGAAGTCACGCTGGACACGACGTTGGGCATGCTGCCCGACGTGCCTGCCGACCGCATCTTGGTCACGGAATCTGGCATTTTGACGGCGGCAGATGTGCAAAAAATGCGTGAAGCCCACGTCCACGCTTTCTTGGTGGGCGAGGCCTTCATGCGGGCCAAAGAGCCTGGCGTCGCTTTGGGTGAATTGTTTGGGATGTGAGTGGCTCACCATGCTTTGCCTCAACGATGCAACGTGATCTGTTTACCGCCGTGCAGGGTGCACCTGACGTTTCGCCGTTGCTGTCGCCCTTGAAGCCCTTGAGTTTGCGGTACGTTGACCCCAGCCAATGGACGGTTGCCGACGGATGGCGTGACGTGGTGGACAGTTTTTGGGCATCTGCCCAAGGCATCCGTTTAGCGGCATATTTGCGAGAGCGATTGGCTGCGGGTGTCATCGTGTATCCCGCCGACCCGTTTTGTGCTTTGACCTTGACCCCTTTGTCGGCGGTGAAAGTGGTGATCGTGGGTCAAGATCCGTACCATGGCCCGGGTCAGGCGGAAGGGTTGGCTTTTTCGGTGGCACCAGGCGTGAAAGTGCCCCCGAGCTTGCGCAACATGTTCAAAGAGCTGGTTCGGAGTGGTTGCTTGGCGCAACTGCCTGAGCTGGGTTCGTTGAGGTCTTGGGCGCAACGTGGTGTTCTGTTGCTCAATACCTCATTGACGGTGGAGGATGGACAACCTGCCAGTCACGCCAAACAGGGGTGGGAGGATTTGACCGACGCCCTTTTGGTCAAAGTTGCCACAGAAGTGCCCGCCTGTGTGTACTTGTTGTGGGGGGGGCATGCCCAGTCCAAATCTGACCTGATCGAGCGAGCTTTGCGCAAATCCAACGGACAAGCCTTGATTTTGAAAGCCAATCACCCCTCGCCTTTGTCGGCATTGCGCCCGCCTGCCCCCTTTTTGGGGTGCAATCATTTTCAGTTGGCAGCACATTGGTGGGCTGAACGCGGGCAGGTCCTGGATTGGTCTGTTTGACGGAATTTTCCTGAAATTTGCAAAACACGGAAAAGTTGTGCTATAGTCCGTAGTTCGCTGGAGGGGTGCCCGAGTGGCTAAAGGGGGCAGACTGTAAATCTGTTGGCTTACG
>CAZHDP010000057.1:0-12317 GCA_964531605.1 uncultured Burkholderiaceae bacterium
CGAAGTCACAACCCGCATCGGCCAAGATCGTTTGCTGCTCTTCGGTTTCAACCCCTTCGGCCACCACCGACAAGCCCAGCTTGTGGGCCATCGCGATGATGGCCTGGCACAACACCCGGTCACTGCCGTCGGTCTCCAGGTCCCGCACAAAGGACTGGTCGATTTTCAAAAAATCAACGTCAAAGCGCTTCAGGTAAGACAGTGACGAGTAGCCCGTGCCAAAGTCATCGATCGCAAATTGAAAACCCGCGTCACGCAGCGACTCTAGCTTGCCTTTGGCAAACTCTTCTGCCTTGAGCAGCACGGTCTCGGTGAGTTCCAGCGTGATGCAGTTGGCCGGCAAATGCAACTCCGTCAACACCGCCTTCCAATCGTCGACGACCATGCGGCGGCTGCGAAACTGCACCGGAGAGGCGTTGATGCTGATGCAAAACTCAGGGTCGACCTTCTCGCGCAAACGCTTCACCTCGCGGGCTGCTTCGCGGAAAACCCAGTCACCGATGTCGATGATGGCGCCGTTGTCCTCCGCCAAAGGAATGAAGTCCAAAGGCAATATCTGCCCCCGGCCATCGTGGTTCCAGCGAACCAGCGCTTCGGCCTTGCGGACCATGCCGGTGCGCAAATCCACCACGGGCTGGTAGTACACCTCGAACTGTTTCACATCCACAGCACGCCGCAGATCCCTGGTCAGGCGGCTGCGCTGCGAAGCCGCCTCTTGCAAGCCAAACGTGTAGTGACTGAAGCGATTGCGCCCTGCCGATTTGGCAAAGAACATCGCTTGGCTGGCGTGTTTCACCAACTCCTCGGTGTCCCGTGAGTTGGTCGGGTAAACGGAAATGCCGACGCTGGCAGAAATCTGGACCTTTTCACCTTGCACTTCAAACGGCTCAGCGAGGCGGCGCAGCACGTTTTGCGCAATCCGCTCGACATCGGTCACATCGTGCAGGTTGTGAATCACCACCGCAAATTCATCACCATTCAGGCGTGCCGCGATGTCCGTTTCGCGCACCACATCCTGGATGCGGCGAGCCACTTGCCGCAGCAAGGCGTCACCCCCCTCATGGCCCAACAATTCATTGACATCTTTGAATTTGTCCAGGCCAATGGCCAGCACAGACAAAGCCAAGCGAGAGCGCTGCGCGAGCTTCACCTCGTGGCGCAAACGCTCCAGGAA
Source organism: uncultured Burkholderiaceae bacterium (assembly GCA_964531605.1). Lineage (GTDB taxonomy): Bacteria > Pseudomonadota > Gammaproteobacteria > Burkholderiales > Burkholderiaceae_C > Defluviibacillus. Next base: position 1,175 of record CAZHDP010000057.1, read on the forward strand.
ATAGCGGCGGTTGGGCAACTCAGTCAGGGTGTCAAAGTTAGACTGCCGCAAAATCGTCTGCGCTGCTGTTTGACGCTCGGTGACATCACGGCCAATGACCAACAGCCCCATCGCGTGACCTTGGTCGTCAAACAATGGCGACCGCAGGGTTTCAATGCACACCTTGTTGCCTTGGCGGTCCACGTCCCAGTGCTCAGAAAAATAGCGCTCGCCTGCACCCGCCAATGTCGCCTCTTCGTCCAACCCTTGGTTGGTGTTGGCCACATCCAGAGGCAAAAAATCATGGTCCGTTTTGCCCACCAGTTCGGACGCCGTCAGCCCCAGGTGATGGGCAAATGCGGCATTGCAGGCCTGGTACACGCCATCGACTGACTTGATGCTGATCATGTCAACGCTGGCATCCATCAGCGCACGCAGCACCGCTGGGGCATGGTCGGCGGCTTGTAGGCTTGGGTGGGTCGATTGGGGTTGCATGGTGTGGCCTTTTGGCTTGGGTTATAACCCATTCAACGCCTCATTTGCCACCGTACGGGTATTGTCCTGCGCACGCGACCAACACCTCTCAAGCCTCGTGAAAATACAGCTCCTGTCAGACCTGCACCTTGAAACCCAGCCCAACAGCGTGCTGACCCCTGCCTCCGGTGCTGACCTGTTGGTGCTTGCGGGCGACATTGGGTCTTATCAAGCGGGTTCACAATTGCCGGACGCGGATTTTGGCTTGGCCCGCTTCTCACCGCTGCACGGCTGGCCCACCCCTGTGTTTTTTGTGCCCGGCAACCACGAATACGACGCCTTTGATTTCGACGAAGCGCATGAGCGCTTGCAAGACACTTGTCGCCGTTTGGGCATCACCTGGCTGGAACGCACCTGTGTCGAGATGCACGGGGTGCGGTTCATCGGCACCACCCTGTGGACAGACTTTGACGCGCTGGCCACCCACAAGAACACGGGCGCGCACGATTCAGGCGATGGTTCAGCCTTGTCACGCATGCTCAAACAGCGCGACAAAGCCTTTCGAGCTGCCAACTTCTACCTGCAGAAAACCGGCACCACACGACACGGCACACCTTGGCTGGCCGAACAGGTGCGCGAACAAGCGCTCGCCTGCCAAGCGTGGTTACGCCATGCCCTGGCCGAGCCCTTCGAAGGGAACACGGTGGTCATCACCCACTTTGCACCCAGCCTGCACAGCGCAGACCCGCGCTACGGCATGACGCCCGGCACTGCCGGTTTTTGCAACGCCCTGGACGATTTGTTACCGCAGGCCAACTGGTGGCTGCACGGCCATCTGCACGCCCCGAGCCACTACCAGCACCGGGGCTGTACGGTAGTCGCCAACCCCATGGGTTACGCGCACAAGCAAGAGCAGGCCCATTTCATGCCGACACTCACCCTCGACGTGGGGTGACCCTCAGCCGCCCAAGTGGGGCCGCTTCGGCCGTCAGCGCGCGATCAAGCCGTCAAAACAGGTGCCGATGACGATCTCGATGATCTGCTCATCGGTGTACAGCTCGCTGGTTTTGAGGAATTCCAACACCGGATCACAGGCCCGGGCATACATCGTGTAAAGCACAGCAATGGCCGGCATGTTGGGGTTCAACACACCAGCGGTTTGCGCGGCTTGAATCCAGGTGCCCAACTCGTCGCTGACCTCGATCAGGCCATTCATGTAGGCCTTGTTGCCCATGAGGTTGGCACGCAAGCTGGAGTTTTGGCTGGGCAAGCTGGGCATCTGTCCCGCCAACTGAACCGACATGACCCACCGCGCGACCGCCTTGAGTTTGTCCAAAGGCGGGTCTTGTGCGGGCAATTCAGACACAAAGCGTTGCGCACGTTGCATCACCTGCACCATGGCTGCGGCAGCCAGGTCTTCTTTGCTGGGAAAGTGCTTGTACAAACTCGCTTTGGCAATGCCAACTTCAGCCGCGACTTCGTCCACCGTCATGGCGTCAAAACCTTTTTCGGACAGCAAGCGATTGACGGTTTGGATGATGGCCTCTTCTCGGGCACGCATCATCTGCTGCTTGAAAGAAAGCTTCACAATGGGCGGTTGCGACATGGCCGCGATTCTATAGGTTGCCACCTGTCCTCCTGGAAGGCAAACGGCGTTATTCGCTTTTATTTTTATAGCAAACTTTCCTCATGAACACTGCCGGAATGGGCAAAAAACAGACACAAGGCGTACTCGGTATCGACTTTGGCACCTCGAATTCAGCCATGGCCTGGGCAGGCGCAGGCACGGCCCGCCTGTTGCCCTTGGAAGGCGATGCCACCTCACTGCCGACAGCGATTTTCTACAACGCCGAAGACCGCACGGTGCACTTTGGACGAGAGGCCATTGCGCTTTACCTGGCCGGGGTTGAGGGGCGGTTGATGCGCTCGCTCAAAAGTTTGCTGGGCAGCCCCTTGCTGCAAGAACAAACGGTGGTGAACAACGAACAGGTGAGCTTTCAGGACATCATCAGCCAGTTCCTGAGGGAACTCCGCCATCGGGCCATGCAACAACTGGGCAACGAAGGTCACCACCTGACCCGCGTGGTCTTGGGTCGACCGGTTCATTTTGTGGATGACGATGCCGAGCGCGATCAACTGGCCGAAACCACATTGCGCCAGTGTGCCAGCGCCTGCGGGTTTGAAGACATCGATTTTCAACTTGAACCCATCGCTGCCGCTTTGGACCACGAGCGTCGCTTGACACAAGAGAGCCTCGTCTTGGTGGCCGACATTGGTGGCGGCACCTCGGATTTCACCGTGGTGCGCCTGGGCCCTGAACGCTTGCGGATTGCCCAGTCTGAAGCAGGGCGTCGCAACCACCGCGCCGATGACGTGCTGGCCACCAGCGGTGTGCACATCGGTGGCACGGATTTCGACCAAAAAATCAACCTCGAAGAGGTGATGCCTTTGCTCGGCTTCAGGCACATCGGCCCCAGCGGACGCGAGGTGCCCAGCGCCGTGTTTTTCGACCTGGCCACTTGGCACATGATCAACTGGCGTTACAGCGCCAAAGCCGTGCGCGAAGCACAAGAACTGCGCACCAATTACACCCACCTGGGCTTGCACAAGCGCTTGATGACCACGCTCACCGAGCGCCTGGGGCACCGCATGGCCAATGAAGTGGAACTGGCCAAAATCCACTGCTCCAGCACGGGTCTCCCGGCCACGATGGACCTTGACCTGGTCGAGCGAGGGCTGCAAGCGCAACTGAACACCGGGGCGTTGGAACGTCACCTGAAAGACCCCCTGGACAAAGTGGTGAGCTGCGCACGGGAATGTTTGCACCGGGCAGGGGTCAGTCCACAGCAACTCAGTGCGGTATACCTGACTGGCGGCTCGTCGGCATTGATCCCGTTCCAACAGGCACTGGGGCAGGCATTGGGGCACGCGACGCTGGTCAAAGGCGACTTGTTTGGCGGCGTCGCATCAGGGTTGGCGTACTCTGCCCGCCACCCGCTTTGACGCCCTGGACTGGCTGCTGTTGAGGCCGCCTGCGCTCACGGTTTGGCAATACCTCACAACCTGAAAGCATCGTTTTTGCGTAGAGTCAAGCTCTCCTTGGACTGCGGCAGGGCTTTGTGTTGATGTGCCTTGAAGCTTGCGGTTCAATCCCACCACCACACGAAAAGGTGCGCGCATGCAACGAGAGCTTATCGTCAAAGGCCGAGGTCTGGGTGGCACGTCAGACCTGACACTTCTTGCCCCCATCAAACCTGGGTTCATCGATGCCCTGGATTCGGTCACTTACAAAACCCGGATCAAGCGCGTACTGGACACCCTGCACGCCTCCCGGCAGTCGACCCACGAGTACGCACCCGCACGCTTGCTGTCGGATGCCGTGGAGCGCGTGGAGGCCATCCAATCGGTCCGTGTGGTGGTGTTTGAGCCTGACAACAAGGTCATGCTGGCCGTGACCTTCGATGGCAGTTGGGAGTCCTACATCCGCGTGCTGTGGGAGAAAGTCGGCAGCCTGCTCGATTTGATTTTTTGCAGCACCGTGGACTACGTGACGGCCTGCGACCACACGTTTGAAGAATGGTTGGGCTGGGCACAACGGGTACAAGCCGAAACCGGCTTTTTTTACGGCCCGCCTGATTTCACAGCCCGTGATGTGCTGTTCCACCGCCGCATTGAGCGCATGCGCCAACGCGGGGAAGGCACCGAAGTCAACGAACTCAGAGCGGTCTTGCCCCCTGTGGAAGCCATGGTGGGGGTGCAAACGGCCCCGCGCGTGCACCCTGCGGCGGACGCTCCACCCGACGTCGTGTTGACCCCCGCCAGTGCCGTCAGGGCTGTCAGTGAAACCGTCCGCAACGGCTTGCTGGGCCTGTCTGGCCTGTACCGGCTCACCGACCTGTTTCGCCCCGACACACCAGACGGCGACGTGCACCGCACGGCGTCGATCAGTTTGCTCCAGGAATTTGTTGCCCTGTGCCCTGCGCTGGCCAAGCTGCCCGACCCGCCTCTGAAAAAAGCCTACGCCCGCTTCCCCAGGCAAATGGACTGGCTGTTTCCGAACTGGCAAAACAACGACTTCAACGTCGTCAAGCAACGGCCACTGCCGCCCTTTGAAACGGTCACGCCAGACCTGTCGCAAGACATCCAAGGCGGCATTTTGAAAGCCTACGATGACGTCACCCACGGGCTGGTCGTCATGTTGGCTTTTGACCAGGCCATGGGGGCACACACCTTTTTGCAACGCTTGCGCAAAACCGTCACCTCTGACCACGACCCCCACAATGCCAAACACCGGGTGCTGCGCAACGTAGCGCTCACCTTGGGAGGCCTGCGCGCCTGCGGACTGTCTGAAGACGAACTGACGCTGTTCCCCCAAGACTTTCGCCAAGGCATGGCGGTGCGGGCAGGCGCATTGGGTGATGTGCGCAACAACCACCCCAGGCGCTGGCGCTTGCCGCAACGCTTTGTGGACCCCACCCACAAACCAGGCACCGACGCGGTTGAACTGGGCACGGTACACGCGGTGTTGCAGCTGCGCTGTCACGCACCCAGCAATGCCGCGATTGACTACTGGGATGCCAACCACCCCTTGCAAGCTGAACTGCACACCCTGCATGGCATGCGCGAGCAAGGCATACGCATCTTGTGTGTGCAAGGGCTCAAACGCAATTTCAAAGCCATCCGTGGCGAGAAAAAAATTGCGGAGCATTTCGGTTACGTGGACGGCATCGGCCAACCCAATTTGGTGGACGATAAAACCGACCGCCAGCGGGTGCAGTTGGGTGAGATCATCTTGGGTCACCACACCAAAGAAGACTTTGCCCCTGACCCAAAGGACCCAACCGTTCCCGAGGCCACCAAAGCCAAACTCAAATGGCTGCGCAATGGCAGCTTTTTGGTGATGCGCAAATACCGGCAACACGTGGGCCGCATGCACACGGTGGTGGCCAAGGCCGCGCAAGAGGTGGCACGTAACCTCCACATCGACCAGTCAGCGGCTGAAGAGTTGGTGTACGCCAAGCTGATGGGGCGCTACCGAGACGGCACACCACTGATCCCCTCAAACCCGCCCGAAACCCAAAACAGCTTCAACTACGATGGCGACCCTCAGGGCCGAGCATGCCCCTTGCACTCCCATGTGCGCAGGGCTCACCCACGCGCACCGCTGAACGAAGTGCGACATCCGCCCAGGATCATGCGCCGAGGCATGTCTTACGGGCCTGCGGTGGAAGCGGGAGAGGCCGATCGAGGGCTGGTCTTCATGGCCTACAACGCGAGCTTCAGCGAGCAATTCGAGGTGGTGCAGCGCTGGCTCACCGGCGGCAACAGCACCGGGGCCAGTTCAGGGCAGAGTTGCCCCATCCTGGGCGTGCCCGACAACGACTACCCGCGTCATTTCCGCTTTGAATACGGCCCGGCTGACAAGCCCTTTGTGTTGAACATCGCGCTGGAGGGCCCCAAGGTCTCGTTTGAAGAACCTGATGTGCTGACCCAACTGGAATGGGGGCTGTACCTGTTCACCCCCGCACTGTCGAGCATCGAGCGCTTGGCGCAATCGGCTTTGGCGGCGGCGGGTGTGCAGCCTGCTGCCCGCAGTTGCCCATGGCAGCCCCACAAAGGGCGCGCGATGATTGCCGCGCTGCAACAGCTGGAGATCACGCACGGCAAAGCGGCGGCCATCGAAGGCTGGAAAACCGCGATCGAAGACCCTGATGGCATTGACCGGCTGAACAGCGCTGCCTTGTGGGCCGCGATACGGTCAGACCACGGCGGTGTGTTGCGCACGCCCTATGGCGTCATTGTGGCCAGCCGCGAATTGCTCAATGAAGTGTTCATCGACACCCAAGAGCGCTACTCCGTGCGCGGCCACATGGAACGCATGGCCAACAGCATCGGCGAAATCTCGCTCGGCAAAGATGCGGGGAAAGCGTACGACGAGGAATCGGCCCCCGTCAACAACGCCATCATGGCACTGGACCCAGAGGCCACGTTCAACCTGGTTTTGGCCACAGCCACGGCCAAGCTCAACGGCATCATCAACTCGGTCAAGGGGCCACTGGGTCAACTCGGTGCCACGGCCTATGAGGTGAGCTTTGACACCCGCGAAATCATTGACGAGGTGCTGGCCAGGTTGTGCGAGGAATGGTTTGGCATCCACCGCAGTCCCTTCTTTCAACGCGGCAGCACCGACTGGCAATGGACCAAGGACAAACCACCACTCTACCCAGGTCATTTCACCGCCTTGTCACGCTACATGTTCCAGCCTAACCCAGGGCCAACACCGGTCGAGTTGGGTAAGCTGTATGGCAAAGCACTGACCGAAGCGGCCCTCAAATTTGTACAAGCCCACCGCGCGGCCGGTACCCTGCCCACGGCACCCGATGGTTCACCAGCCAAGGTCGCTGTCGCCACCTTCAACCACCCCCTTCTGGGCAACAGCGACACCTTTGTGGCCAAAACCATGGTGGGCGTGATGATGGGGTTCACCCCAACCATCATTGGTGCAGTGCTCAACGTGGTGCGGGAGTGGCAGCGCGACGGCACTTTCTGGGCTTTGCGCCCGCAGGTGCAGGCCAAGCCGATCACGCATTTGAACGAGGCCATGCAACTGCTGCACGCGCCGATGGCTGCAGCGTCCAAAATGCGCCCCATGCCGCAGATTGGCTGGCGCACCGTGCGCAAGGCACACCGCCTGGGTGACCCAGCGGTGCATGCGGTCGACCTGGTTGACGGGGACATCATCGTGACGGCCATGGTATCGGGCACACAACAATCGTTGGAAGACGGTTTGCCCGATGGGCGTTTGATGTTTGGCGGCGTTCGCGAGGACGCAACGGACCACACCCGCCCAGCGGCCGTTCACCCCACCCATGCCTGCCCGGGCTACCATCCCGGCATCGCTGCCATGCTGGGCACCTTGGCAGCTTTGCTGAATTGCCAGGACAACATCCGCCAAGGCTTAGCGCCGCTGACGTTTGAGGTGCGAGGCAAAGCCGTCGCACCCACGCCTGTGCCCACGCCGCACCCTTGACCCCCCTGAGACCACACCATGCCCCTGCAACTTTGCTACAGCCCATTGAGCCCGTTTTGTCGCAAGGTGCGCATGGCCATGGAGCACAAAGGCCTGTCGTTTTCTTTGGTCGAAGTGGACCGCCTCGACGAGTTGCCCGTGTGGAACCCACGCGCCGAAGTGCCCATCTTGATCGACGGCGATGTCCAGGTGTTCAACTCACCAGACATCCTCGCTTACCTTGACCGCCTGTCCCCCGTGCCTGCGCTCTACCCCACCGACGCACGGGCCTACGCTGCGGTGCGGGCATGGGAACGCTTGGCGGACACCCAGATGGACGCCATGGTGGCGGTCATCGGCAACTGGCAGTTCGCCAACCTGCCGCCCATGCCCGAAGGGCTGATGGCTGCTGCGGCGCGGGAAGTAGGCTTGCTGTACGACCAGTTGCAAGCCCAACTGGCGTCACGACCCTTTGTGTGCGGGGAGATCAGTGCTGCTGACTTCGCCTTGTACCCTCACGTGGCATCTGGTGCAGCGCTGGGCTTGAAATTCAGCCCGGAGCGGCATCCCGACATTCAACGTTGGCTCAAGGACATGCGCTCACGCCCCGAGGGCCAAACCGACACCGCAGCCGCACGGGCCTGGTGGGCCAACCGGGACAGCAAAACCGTCGACACCGAACGCATCAACTGGGGAACCTTCCGGTTGGAGTGGTTGCTGTCACACGGACAGGCAGACTGGTTTGCACGCCAGGTCGAACAAGGCAAGGTGTTGTGGTCAGTGGGCCCTGACAACCATGCCCTGCAGAGCCCATTGGCCCCGGTCAACGCGCGCTGAGGATCAAACTCACAACGTCAGCAACAGGGCCTGGGTGCGGTCAAGGTACCAGGCCATGTTCATCTTCTCAAAAGCTTGCGCCGCTTCGAGGGCGTGCGCCTTGGATGCAGCCAGGTGGCCTGCTGCGCTCGCCATTTCGGCGCGGGCCAACTGGTTCACAGCGAGCTCTCGGGGTGACGAGCGGAACAAGGCCACTTGGTCAGCCCGGCCAAGGTAGTGAGCCGCTCTGTCTGATTCGCCTCTGGCGTGGTACCAGCGTGCCAGCGCACGACAACCGATGCCCTCGCCGTGACGATCCTGCGCCCTCACCCGTTTGAACAGGCGCGCCGCGTGTTGACGAACCTCGTCTTCCAGCCCCAAAGAAACGGTTGCTTCCACCAACCATCCGTGGTTCAGCGACGTGGAGACCGCTCCCCCACGAGACTCGATCCATTGGGTCGATTCCCGCAGGGCTTGCAGTGCTTGCGGGCTGCCATCCAGCGCCCAACCACCACACGCGCCCAACGCTTTGCCCATGGCTGTCAGGTAGCGGCTGCGGCAACGCAGGGCAATGTCTGCGCCCTCCAGGCCCGCAGCTTGGGCGTCGGCCCATTGCCCTTGCCACAAATGCACCACGCACATCAATTCGCGCACCGAGGCCCGCACCGAATGCAGCTTGGGGCCCAGCAGGTGCAGTGACTCTTCAAATGCGGCGCGGGCATCGTCAAACTGCCCCATGTCGCCCAAGGTGTAGCCCATGCGACCCAAGGTGTAGGCGGACCCAATGGCCGTTCCACTGCCAGGGCGGCTTTGCTGGCGTTTGCTTTGCACGGCTTGCACCAGCAAGGGCATGGCGCGCTCATAGCGTCCAGCAGACGCCAGGGCCTGACCCAGCGTGGCTTGGATTTGGGCAACCAGGCGTTCATCGCCGCAAGCGGTGGCATAGACCAGTGCCGCCTCGCTGTGGCGGACTGCAGCACGCGGTTGCCCTTTGCCGTAATTGACATAGGCCAGCCAGTATTCGGCGCGGGCCACCGCGTTCTCGTCGCCTGATTGGCGTGCCAGATCTGCTGCGCGCTCAAACAGGCTGAGGCCGTGGGACACATCCAGCGGGTCAAACACACAGGTCTGACCCAGCTTTTGCGCGATGCCACACCAACGCAAGAGCACCGGTTGTGCCAGAACGGGCAAGGCATCCAACGCACGCAAGGCGGTGGTGTACTGCGCACGCGCACGGTCCAGGGCCATCGCGGCCAAGGCCTTGTCGCCTGCGGCCTCTGCAAAATAGGCCGCACGGTCGGTGATGCCTGCGGCATCGTAGTGGTAAGACAGGGCTTCGAGCGCGTCGAACGCATCGTCTCGCCCAGCCATCGATTCCAACGAATGGGCCACCCGCAAGTGCAAAGCCTTGCGTTGGGCAGCGTCTACGGTGCCGTAAACCGCCTCGCGGGTCATGCCGTGCTTGAAGCGGAACAAGCCAGACTGCCCCTCAGGAATCAAAAAATCGTGCGCGGACAAGGCCTCCAACAACAGCGAGGCTGCGCCTGACCCGGTCAATTTGGCCAACAATTCTGCAGAGAACACCGTCCCCGCCACAGACGCGACGCGCAAAAACTCTCGCTGGGCTTCCGGCAAACGCGACAGACGCGACGCGACCAAGGCATTGATCCACGCGACCCCCGTGTTGCGAGGCGTGGTGGGCAATTTGCCATCGACTGCGGCGGCATGGCAAAGCTCCTCGATGAACAAGGGGCTGCCACCGGACTGACGGTAGATTTCTTGCGCCAAAAAGGGCTCAACATCAGGGATCCAAGCCGAGATCGCACCCTCAGCGGCCTGCATGTCCAGAGGTTCAAGGCGCACATGCTGCGCCCCGAGCAAGGTTGACTCATCGTGTGAGCCGGAGCGCATGGCCAAGACGGTCAGGACCGGCAAGCCTTTGGCCTGCAACGCGTCCAGCACCTGGCGACTGGCATCGTCGGCCCATTGCCAATCGTCCAGCACGAGCACCACCGTTTTGTGACTGGCCAACAGGCTGACCAAGGCCACGATGGCTTTCACCCGGTCGGTCGGCGACACGCGTTCGCGCCCGGCCACAAGCTCCTGCGCTTTGGCCGTGATTTCTGCCAAAACCGGTGCAGGCCATTGCGAAACTTCGGCCTGAGCGGCCCCTGACAACACGCTGCGAACGGTTTGTAAAAAGGGTTGCAGTGGCTCTGCACTGAGGTAGCTTTCGCAATACCCCGTGAGCACCTGGAACATGCCAGGGGGCAAAGTGCCGAGGAACTCCTGAACCAATCGTGTCTTGCCGATGCCTGGCTCGCCACTGACGATGAGCGCGGTTGGCGCACCACCGTTCGCCTGCTGCGCCGCGTGCTGCAGCGCGGCCAAAGCAGAAGCCCGACCCACGAAAGGCACCACGCCTCGTTGGGCAGCGGCATCAATGCGGCGCTCCAGGTTCGCGCGGCCTTCGATGCGAAGCACGTCCAAGGGCAAAGAACGTCCCCGGATGGGCACGCCCTTCATCGGCTGCACGTTGAAGAAATGGGCCTGTGGGCCCAACGTTTCCTGGCTGACGCAAATCTCACCCGAGGCGGCCAGACTGCACAGCCTGGCGGCCGTATTCGGCACTTCGCCGACCACATCGTAGCGCCCGCGTTCGATGTCGCCTTCGATCACCAGCACCAAGCCAGCATGGATGCCTGAGTGCATTTTGAGGAAGGTGGCGTCAGCTCCTACACCGACGCTCAATTGGGCCACGGCCGCATGCAACTCCAACGCGGCTTCAGCAGCCCGGCGTCCATCGTCTTCTTGCGGTTGCAGGTGGCCAAACAAGGCCAACAGCCCATCGCCTTGCAAACGGGC
>CAZHDP010000058.1:0-12295 GCA_964531605.1 uncultured Burkholderiaceae bacterium
CCACGCCACGGTAGACAGCACGCTGCGCAAGGCGCTGGCTGACACCCACAAAAACACCCTCTGGGGACAAAACGTTCACAAGAGCGGGCGACCCCTGGTGTGCTCCTGGACAAACACCCACCTGCGCGATGCGCAAAACAAGATCATCGGCACGGTGTCGATGGTGGAAGACCTGACCGAACAACGCCACGTCGCTCAGCGCATGGAACACGTGTCTCGGCACGATGCCCTGACAGGTCTGCCCAACCGCGCCCATGTGATGAGCTTGCTGGACGCCGCCATCTCTGACAGCGTTTTGTCTCGTAAGCCTTGTGCCGCCATGTTGATCAACCTGGACCACTTCAAGCTGATCAACGAGAGCTTGGGCCACGCGATTGGCGACCATGTGTTGCAAGAGGGTGCAAAACGCCTGAGAGCAGCGCTGCCCAAAGACGCCGTGGTCGCGCGCTTTGGCGGCGATGAGTTCGCCGTGTTACTCAGCGAGAACACAGGTGAAGTGCAGTTGCAAAGCCTCGCAGCGCATTTGCTGGCACGCATGCACTCCCCCTATGTGGTCAACGACGAAGAGATCGAGTGCACACCCAGCATCGGCATCGCCTGCTTTCCTGAAGATGGGCAAACCCCGGCCGATCTGATGCAGTCTGCCGATGCAGCCATGCGACACGCCAAGGCACAGGGGCGCAACAAAGTGCACTTCTTCACCTTGCCCTTGCGCCAAGCCGCAGAAGACCGCAAAACGCTGGGGCGAGATTTGCGCAACGCAGCCAAGCGCGGTGAGCTGTTACTGCATTACCAACCCCAAGTGAATCCGGCGGGTGCCGTGACCGGCGTCGAAGCCCTGGTGCGGTGGCAACACCCTCGACGAGGTCTGATCAGTCCGGCACAGTTCATCCCTCTGGCCGAAGAAAGCGGCTTGATCGAAGACATCGGCTCCTGGGTGCTGAATGAAGCTTGCCACACCATGCAGCAATGGCTGGCAGCGGGACTTCGAGGGGTGTGCATGTCGGTCAACCTGTCTGCACTGCAACTCAAAAACACCAACCTGGTTCAGCGCGTGCAGGATGTGCTGCGCAGCCATGGGCTGGATGGCCCTGCTTTGGAACTGGAACTGACCGAGTCCATGGCCATGAGCGACCCTCATGCGACCATCGGCTTGCTGCAAAGGCTGCGGGGACTGGGGGTAGGGCTCGCCATTGACGACTTCGGCACAGGGTACTCGTCACTGAGCTACCTGAAACAACTGCCCATCCAACGGCTCAAGCTGGACAAATCGTTTGTGGATGAAATTGCCAGCAAAGACGGTGACGCCACCATCTGCTCAGCGACCATTGCTCTTGCCCACAAGTTGAACCTCAGCGTCGTGGCAGAAGGGGTGGCCTACCCCGTTCAGCGGGACTGTCTGGTGCGGGACGGCTGCGATACCCTGCAAGGCTATTTGTTCAGTCGCCCAGTGGTGGCCGACGACGCATTGCGGTACGCGCTCGACCACCCGCCCTTGACCGCCTAGAGACCCGTTCGCCTTCAAGGGCTTTCAGCGGGACCTTTAAGATACGGCGGCCCTGTCGATCTGCAAGGGTTCGCCGTCTACCCATGTTGTTTTTGCTGACCGACCTGCTCTACGCAATTGTCAAATTGCACTACAAGCGACTCGCCACACCGAGGCCGAGATCGGTCGCCTGGGGCTGGGCTCTGGTGTGCTGGGCTGCCATGGGGGTGGTGCAAGCAGAGCCGCTGCCGCTGCAGCGCTCCATCCTGATCGACACAGAAGGCACGTGGACCATCGACGATGTGGTTGATCGCAAATTCAAACCGGCACCAGCCATCCTGGCCCGGGGTTACAGCCCTGCCGTGGTTTGGATGAGCGTTGAGGTTCCGCCCAATGGCCTGCCGTCACTCGTCGCCATGGTTCGACCTGGCTATCTGGACGACCTTCAGTTGTACGAGGAGCTGGATCGCGGGGCCCATCCCTCGGGACAGCGGCAATGGAAACGTCAAGTGGCAGGCGACCGCGTGGCCTTCAGAGACCGTCCGCGTCAAGAATTGGCCTACACCTTCGATCTTCAGCCTGCCCCAAATGAGACAAAAGTGTTTTATGTCCGGCTGCAAACCACGTCCACTCAAGCTTTGAATGTCACGGTTCGCTCGCTAGACGAGACCTTGGATGAAAACAACCTTCAGTTCATGCTGGCGGGCGTCTACTCGAGCATCGTAGCGGTGTTGGTCATACTGGCCCTGGTACGGTTTTGGACGACCGCTGAACACCTGTGGGCCATGAACTGCGTCATGCAATTCATCAGTTTGCTGCTGAGTTTTTCGTTTTTAGGTCTCTGGGCCAAGTACGCCACACCCGACGACGGTCCGCTGACCGACCTGATCACCAGCACATTGGTATGCCTGCATTTTCACGTGGTCAATGTGTATTACGGCTTCTTCAGCCGCTCATTCGAAGGCCCCAAGTTGGTGTTTGCTGCCCGTGTCGCTTTGCTGCCCGTATTGGGTTGGCAGCTCTGGGCCATCTCGCACGGCCAAGCCTTGCCAGCACTTCAACTCAACACGCTGCTGGTGCTGGTCACGACCCTGATAGGCCAAGTGGACTATTGGTTTTTCAAGATTGAAGACCGATTGTTGCGTCACATGGTACGCTTGCTGTACACCGTCCAGTTTTTGTACCTGCTCTACATGATGCTGCCACTGTTGGGCATTGGTCAAATGAGCGAACTGCACATGATGTCAGCCATGTTGGTGAACCTTTTCGGGGCCGTCATGTTGCACCTGGTGTTGACCCTGCGCGATGCGCTAGTGCATCGCCGTCAAAAACTGTTTGAAACCCAGATGCGAGAAACCCAGCAGCAGCTGGCGTGGGCGCAAAAGCAACGGGCAGAGACTTCCGGCTTTCTGAGCATGCTCTTGCACGAGTTGAAGAATCCGCTGGCGAGCATCCGCTTGGCTGCGCTCAACCTGCGCCAAAGCCAAACCGGAACAAGTGAAGACCAACAAGGTCGACTGGAGCGCATTCAATGGGCCGTGGATGGCATGGACGCTGTGCTTGAGCGCTGCCGCCAAGTTGATCGACTGGAACAAGGCGACTTGAACCTGTGCATGGTGCCGACAGACGTTGTGACCTTGTGGTCGGAATGCCGTAAAGCCTGCGGCCCCTCTGCGCGCCTGACCGGTGAGACACCAGAATCCTGGGTGCTGATTGTCGAGCCCATGTTGCTCAATGTCATGATCAACAACCTGCTCGACAACGCCTTGGCCTACTCTGCACCAAACTCAGAGATCACCTACCGATTGGGATGTGACCCTGCAAACCCCAAACAGGCCATGTTCGAGCTGCGCAACCTGCCGGGCAAACCCGGTTATCCAGACGAAAGTAAGCTGTTTCAGAAGTACTACCGAGCCGCGGCGGCACACCACCGCACTGGGTCAGGCTTGGGCCTGTACTTGGTCAAGCACTTGGCCATGCTGTGCAACGGGGATTTACGCTACCGTCGTGAAGACGACTGGGTGGTATTTGAGTTGGTCTGGCCCATTCATCACACCACCGAAACGTAGTTGACAAAACCTGATGCCCTCTGATTTGCATATTTTTGTGGTCGAAGACCACGTGCTTCTGCGCATGGAATTGGTCGACTTTTTGACTCGACCCGGCTGGCATGTGCGCGGCGCGGACGACGGCATGGCTTTGGACGTATTGCTGCGTGAAAAGGTACCCGACATCCTGGTGATAGACCTCAATTTGCCAGGAGAAGACGGCCTCAGCATTTGTCGCCGTTTACGCACTGCTCTGCCAGAAGTGGGCATCGTGCTGCTCACCGCTCGGGTCATGTCGAGCGACCGAGCCAGTGGCTATTTACATGGCGCCGATGTTTACCTCACCAAACCTGCCAATGTGCATGAGTTAGAGGCGGTCATCCAGAACCTCGGTCGACGTGTCAAACGCATGCCCGTTCCCGATTGGTCTTTGGACATGCAAGCCCAAACTTTGGGGATCGATGGTGGCCCCGTGCTGAATTTGACCGAAACAGAGGCGAGACTGCTCTATGAGTTGTCATTCGCACCAGACCGTAGCTTGGCGTCAGATGTGTTGGCCAGTCGCCTGAGCGGTACACATGGCACGATGACGCGCGAACACATGGCCGTGGTCATCAGCCGGCTGCGTCGCAAGATCGCGCAGGAGTTGGCCATCGACGATGTGATCAAAGCCAGTCGGGGCTTCGGGTATCGCTTGAGTTGCCCGATGGTGGTCTTGCCGAGATGAGCCGCACCTGCTGCAAACGCGTCAGCACAACCCGAGACTTTTGCGGTTGACGCTGCGCGACATTGAAAGCCCCCTTTCAGATGCTGTAATAAAGTGTAATTTTCAAAAAATCGCATGTTTAAGATGCAAGAACCTGCTTCAGGTCTGGACTTTGATGGCTACCAGCTCCTGCTGTATTCCTCGATTTAAAGGATGGTCACATGCGTCGCATCTCTCCCAAATTAGCCCGTCATTTTTTGCGGAGCTTCGCTGCCGCTTCTGCAATGGCCCTGGTCGCCTGTGGCGGTGGTTCTGACAGTCCTTCGCCTAGCCCTGCACCGACACCCGCCCCCACACCAGCGCCGTCCCCCCTGCCAGCAGCCAACGTCACGCTTGATTTCAGCCTGCAGGGTCTGAAGGACGGACAAACCGTCACGGTCAGCTTCTCCGCCGCCAGCGGGTCAGGTACCAATACCAGCACACGCAACGTGGTGACCACGTACAACCGCAATGTGCCTTTTGGCGCACTGGCCTTGTCGTATGCAGTCGGCACGACCTACGCCTACACCATAGACAAACAACCCATCGAACAGATTTGTGCCATCGACAAATCCACCGGCACATTGGCAACCGATACCCAGGTGTTGATCACCTGCAAATGACACCCTGAACTCATCCACGCTCTGACTGCAGCAGATCTGAAATGACCGCCGTTTGACAACTAAAGCTGTGCTGCAGAGGGTTCTCGCTCCTGGAACATTTGATTGTTTTAAAACCATGCCAACTCCAAAATTTCAAACACTGCGGCTGATGCTTTCGGTCTTTTGCACAGCGTCTGCCCTTGTGCTTTCTGCTTGCGGCGGTTCGGGTTCAACCAGCCCCGAACAGCTTGACACTGCCGCCCACACCGCTGCGGCAAACAGCAAACACGAAGCGCAAACCTTGGAATCCACGCCCGCCAAACAGCGGCACAAAAGCGGTCTCTTAGGGGCCTCACCTAGCAGCTATCCCGCCGGGGTTCGCAAACATGGGCGGGTCGTGGATGTCATCCAGGCATGGCCCAAGAACAATTCTGAATTGTTGGTGACTTATGTTGTCTACGGGTTCGTCAGTCCGGAGCTGTACCAAACGGGCGCCATACCTGCATCTGGGTCAGCAACCACGGAAGTCTGGCGCTATTCTCCAGGAGGTGGGGGCACTTGGTGCCCCATCATCACGGCGGGTCTTGGTTTTTCTGTCGCAGGCATCCAAGCCCTACCCACGCTCAACGATCAAACGTCGAGTGCCGTGAACATCCGATTCATCACGGGCTCGACCGATGGTGTGGTAGGTCGGGTGGAGTTCAGAGACAACAACCCCCTGGCCTCCAACTGCGACAACATTGCGACGGACATCCAGCCCTTACCGAACAAAGCCAATTTCTACTCGGTCATCCAACCTGCCATCAGCATCGGTTCGATCGAAAAATTCAAATTGGTTGACATCGATGAAGGCAAAACCCTTACCGCAGCCAAAAAATACGACGGCTACCAATACCTCTTCAGCTGGGGCCTTCCCACCTGTGCTGGCGCTTGGGCGATTGGCACAGACGGCAAATGTGGCACCTTTGGGGTCTCTCAGCTGCGCAGCTTGCTTTTGAAAAACGGTGAGCCAGTTCAAGGAGCAACGCTGGTATTTCAAGAACCTCACGGTAACCGAGCGTCCAACTTTGACGTGAATACCGTGACTGACTTCGATGCACGCATCAAGGCCAACGCCGACGGTGGCATTGACTTTGCCTATGCCACGGCATTCCTTCACACCACGACCAACAGCAAACTGTCAGACCGTTTGCGTTTCGGGAAAACGTCCGTCAAGACACTGACAGACGTCATACCGGAGCCCGTGTGGATCGACGCCATTGACCAGTCACTCGTGAGCAGTCGTGCCATGCCACAGCAGGTCGTGATCAGCCCCACAGCAGACATGGTGTATGTGACCTATCACGGCTTGTCAGCACCCGACAAAGCGCAGGTGCTGTGTGACTTTTCGACCCAAGCCTGCAAAGCACTCAATCCGCTGACCAGCAATCCAGCCTTCCCTGCACTCGAATCCAAGTTTGCACCGATACGCTCATTCGTGCCAAACGACACGGCGGCTGCACAAGCTTTCAACCCACGTGAATACATGATGCGCGTCGCGCCGTATTTCACCAATGTGCCGATCCCTGTGATTGAAAATTTGGCACTGTCGACCCGGACAAGCAGCGCCTACGGTGTTGTAGGTGCGGGGCAAATGCTGCTTGATCGCAACATGCTGTTCCAGTACAAGCACGGGAATCCTGCTACGTCTTACTCGTCCATCACGGGCATGGCCATCGGACAGTTTGAAAGCTTTGCCGTCTTCAATGCCGACAACAATCAAACCGTTGTCCATCAGCTGTTCCAGTTCAACGACTATGGCGGGTATGACGAGGATGACACCCAGCACCAGGATGTACATGGTGGCATTGCGTATTGCGTGTTCCCTGTCAATGCTGACGGCAGCCTGGGCATCAATGCCTGCACCAATCCTCGCTTGGGCCAGGCCAACGGGGTTGGCTCTGCTTACGCAACGGCAGCCCAAATCGCCAAAGGGGGCTCTTACATGACCAGCCCTAGCATGATCCGATACTCGGTCTCGCCCAAAGGTACCGTCCATGTGACCTACATCTCTAAAGCAGGTGCCATATCCACCATAGACGCATCGGAAAAAACAACCAACTGGACTGGCTCCAATGCCTGGATCACCATCAGTGGAGGACAAGCCGCGGAGTGCAATGCCGTGTTGACCAAGCCAATGGTGCCCAACCCTATACCCGCTGACAATTTTTGGGACAGTCTCAAACAAAAAGCCGTCGCAGGAACAGCCTCGTACCTGGCGAAAGCCATTCTCAGTGAAGCTGCTGGCCCCATCGTTGGTTGGGCAGCGGGCAAGGGCGTGGACTACCTCTTCGGCATGGGTGAACGCGCTGCCCTGGAAAAGAAACAAGCAGACCAATATGACGCCTGGGTCGCTGTGTACGACGCGATCAAGCTGAAAACCGCTTGCAAAATCCAATAAAGCTGATCCCCCCTCTGTACAAGCAACGCATCAAGGGAACATCCATGCAAAGACGAACACTCCTGAAATCCACGGCATGGGCGGCAGCCCTGGGCAGCGCTGGCGCTTTGCCGCTGGTCAGCGGTTGTGCAGGCAGCCCATTTTTGCATTCAGCCCAAAACATCCAAGCGTTGCGCAGCAGCATGCAGGGTCGACTGGTCTTGCCAGGCGACGAGGGCTACTACATGGCCACCTACCCCAACAACGCACGGTGGGCGGGTGTGTTCCCCAAAGCCATCGCCATGTGCGCCAACGAGGCTGACGTACAACTTTGCTTGCGTTGGGCACGTGACCACGGTGAGCCGTTTGCAATTCGATGCGGCGGACATTCATATGCAGGGTTTTCGACGACAACCGGTCTGCTCATCAACGTCCGTCCGATGAACAAGGTGTCCTACAACCCTGCGACAGGCCAAGCCTGGGTACAAGCAGGCGCGACCAACCAAGACATGGCAAACGCGTTGTCAGGCAAGGGCGTTGCTGTTCCGTCTGGTCGCTGTCCAACCGTCGGGGTGAGCGGTTTGGTGCTGGGCGGTGGTTGGGGCTTTGCCGCAACACACTCCGGCCTCACGGCAGACAATCTGCGTCAAACCAATGTGGTGCTCGCAGACACCCAGTTGGTGAGCGCAAGTGACACGTCGAATCCAGAGCTGTTCTGGGCTTTGCGTGGTGGGGGCGGGGGCAATTTCGGCGTCAACACCTCCTTCACCTTTGACACACATCGCGTGGGTGATGTGACCGTGTTCAACATCCTCTGGCCTGGGAAAAACCAGATCACCATGCTGCGTACGTTGCAGGAAATACAAGCCAACAACGTTCGGATGATGTCCACGCGAACCAAAGCCTACCCTGACAAAGCGGGCCCAGCCCCGAAGCTGGCCGACATCCAGGTGGCCACGTTAGGCATCTATTGGGGCAATGAGGCACAAACCCGCAAAGCGCTGGCTCCTGCACTTGGCCTGTTGGCACCCATCAGCGCAGACATCCGCACCATGAGCTACTGGCAAGCACGGGACTACCTGATCACAGACGACCCCATCGGCATGTATGACTTGCGCTCGTCGTATGTCGCTGATGCCATGTCTGAAGCGGGCCTGGAAACCATGCTGCAGTGGATGATGAAGTGGCCCGGTGGCTCCTTGCTGCCAGAGAACATGGGTATTCTGTTTGCCATTGGTGGCAAGGTGCGCGACCTGGCACAAGATGCGACCGCTTATGTCCACAGAAACGCCAACTACATTTTTGAAATGGAGTGCGCTTGGACGCCCGTAGACAAACCCGAGGTTGTCAGGGCACAGCGCGATTGGATGGCCCGTTACTTCACGGCCATGAAACCGTATGTTTTGCCGCAGTCGTATGTGAACTTTCCGAACCGGGATCAAGAAAATTGGGCCAGCGCCTACTACGGCGGCAACCTCAAACGCTTGTCTGCGGTCAAGCGCCAGTACGATGCGGACAACGTGTTCAGATTCCCGCAAAGCATCCCGCTATCATGACTCAACCATCCCTTAAACCACCCCTCAAGCCCATGCTCAAAACCGTCCGAAACACGCTCCTGTTTGCTTGCTTTTTCGCCTTGGCCTCCTGTGCTACTTACAAAGAGGAATGGAAGGCACCCACCACACCTGCTGGCTTGGCCTGTGTCTCGCAGTGCAATGAAAGCAAACAGAGTTGTCAAATTTCACAGCAGTTCCTGAACCAGCAATGTGAGAGTGCCCACAACCGGGCCATGGCTGACTACCAGTCTTGTAAGGCCAAAAATCCTGCGACCAGTTATTGCAGCAGCTACCGGTCTAAAACGGAAACGGTCAACGGTCAAACGGTGACGCGACAAGAGTGCACCTCCACGCGGTACGAATCCCCTTGCAAAGAACCCGTCAAAAGCTGTTCGAGTTCATCCCAAGGCAGCCAGTGCGAGAGCAACTACAAGGCCTGTTTCACCAGTTGCGGCGGCACCATCAATCGCTACGAAGTGAAGTAAGGCATGCTGGCCTACCAAACCATACCCGTCACCGCTTTTGCCCAAAATTGTTCCCTCGTATGGTGTGATGAAACGCTTGATGCAGCAGTGATCGACCCAGGCGGTGACCTGGACGTGCTGCAAGCCCAAGCCGCGGCCTTGGGTGTGACGTTGCGGCAAATTTGGCTCACCCATGCCCACATTGACCACGCCGGAGGCACGGGCGAATTGGCCCGCCTGCTCAACATCCCTATCGTGGGCCCTCACGAGGGCGACCAATTTTGGATCGATGGCCTGCCACAGCAAAGCCAGATGTTCGGCTTTCCACCCGCAGAGGCCTTCACGCCCACGCGGTGGTTGCATGATGGCGACACGGTCACGGTGGGTCGCTGCACCTTGCAGGTTCGGCATTGCCCAGGACACACACCTGGCCATGTGGTCTTTCATTCACCGGACATCCGTCGGGCATTCGTCGGCGATGTGTTGTTCGCAGGCAGCATCGGTCGCACGGACTTCCCTCAAGGCGACCACGACACGCTGATCCACAGCATCACCACACGGCTCTGGCCCATGGGGGACGACACCGTCTTCATCCCTGGCCACGGACCCGAGAGCACGTTTGGACGTGAGCGGCAATCCAACCCGTATGTTCGGGGCACGTGACACAGCCCGACAAACAGCGCCAAGCGCTCAACTCAGCCTGGCTTGGCCTTGATCGCCCGCTCGTACAAAGGCATCACCTTGGGCAAGTTCTTTTGAATGTCCGCGATGCGGGTCGTGCCTGCAGGGTGGGTGCTCAGCCATTGAGGCGGGGCGCCTTTGTTTGCAGCGGCCATCTTTTGCCACAAGGTCACGCCCGATCGCGGGTCGAAGCCTGCGCGCGCGGCCAATTCCATGCCAACCAAGTCGGCTTCCGACTCGTCGTCACGGCTGAATTTCAAGGTCAACAGTTGCGCCCCGCCGCCGATCACCTGATGGCCCAGGGCACCCACACCCAACACCTGGCTTAATACGTTGGCACCAATGTTGGTCGCAGTGGATTTGCCCATGCGCTCGCGCGCATGCTCGCGCAACGCATGGGCAACTTCGTGGCCCATGACCATGGCCACCTCGTCATCGGTGAGCTTGAGCTGGTCCAAGATGCCGGTGTAAAACGCGATCTTGCCCCCGGGCATGCAAAACGCATTGATTTGGTTGCTGCCAATCAAGTTGACCTCCCAGCGCCACTCTTTGGCGCGCGGGTTCCACTCCAGCGCAAAGGGAATGATCTTCTGGGCAATGCGCCGCAAACGCTGCACTTGCGCGGCGTTGTCAGCCGCCAAGGCGTTCTTTTGCTTCGCCTGCTGCAGCAGTTGCCCGTACTGCTGAAACGCCGAACGCTCCACACTCTCTGCAGACGCCAGCTTGGTGAACACGGATTCTTTGCCCACCTCCACCCCTTCACGGGCCACAGCAGGCGTCAAAATGCCAGCTGCCACGATGAATACGGCACATGCAGCTATCAATTCAGTAGCAATCAATCTCATGATGGGGTCTGGCTCTCCAAACGTGGATGTGGAACGCGGGGCAGCACTGCCCGGTATTATCCGCAGCATGACCACCCCTGCTGACAACGTTGCCCGCCCCTCATGGGCTGACACCCTGCGCGTTTACCGCGAACCGGCCACCTGGCGCATGCTGTTCCTGGGGTTTTCTGCGGGCCTGCCGCTGCTGCTGGTGCTGGGCACGCTGAGCTTTCGGTTGCGCGAAGCAGGGATTGACCGCACCACCATAGGCTACCTGTCTTGGGTCGGCTTGGCCTATGGCTTCAAATGGGTCTGGGCGCCTTTGGTTGACCGTTTGCCACTGCCTGGGTTGACCCACTGGCTAGGGCGCCGCCGCAGTTGGCTGTTGTTTGCACAGGCGCTGATCATCATCGGATTGGTGGGGATGGCGCTGACCGACCCCCAACAACTGCTGGACACGGTGGTGTGGTGCGCCCTGTTGGTGGCTGTGGGTTCCGCCACGCAAGACATCGCGCTCGACGCTTTCCGCATCGAATCCGCCGACACGCGCCGACAAGCCGCTCTGGCGGCGGCATACCAAACGGGGTACCGACTGGCCATGATCTGGGCGGGTGCAGGTGTGCTGTGGATTGCCGCGCGCTCCGAAGTGGCCAACGCAGCGCTGTACCAACATGCTGCTTGGCAGACAGCCTACCTGGTGATGGCTGCATCGATGAGCCTGGGTGTGCTCACGGTGTTGTTCTCACCTGAACCTGCACACCGTGAACTACCCCCTGCCAAAAACGCCCAAGCTTGGCTGCGCAGCGCGCTGGTGGAGCCCTTCGCCGAATTCATCCAGCGTTACCGTTGGCAAGCCGCCCTGATCTTGAGCCTGATTGCGGTGTACCGCATCAGCGACGTGGTGATGGGCATCATGGCGAATCCGTTTTACGTGGACATGGGCTACACCAAAGACGAGGTGGCCGCCGTGACCAAGGTGTTTGGCGTGATCATGACCTTGCTGGGCGCCTTCATCGGTGGCGCGCTGTCCATGCGCCTGGGGGTCATGCGCATCCTGATGCTGGGCGCAGTGCTCAGTGCAGCAAGCAACCTGATGTTCGCGTGGCTGGGCGGACGCGGGCACGATCTGCACGCCCTCATCTTCGTGATTTCGGCCGACAACCTCTCCAGCGGCATCGCGTCAGCGGCCTTCATCGCCTACCTGTCGTCACTGACCAACGTGAACTACTCGGCCACGCAATATGCTTTGTTCAGTTCCATGATGCTGCTGCTGCCGAAATGGCTGGCGGGGTTCTCGGGCAAATACGTTGATGCGTTTGGCTATGCACACTTCTTCACGGCCACCGCCATGCTGGGTGTGCCCGTGCTGGTGCTGGTGTGGCTGGCATCCCGTATACCCGTGGTGGCGCCGGCCCCAGCGCCGCAAGAAGCCTCACCCTTCGGGTAAGGCTCTCTCGGGGTTTACCAAAC